>CAIXXI010000191.1 GCA_903923345.1 uncultured Burkholderiales bacterium
AGCTCCTTGTCGGCCGTACGGTTTGATTCGAGCAGTGAATCGATCTTGCCGGGTAATTCGCTCACCGGCGCCTTGAACGCCGCCGCCGCCTGGGTGAGCATCGACTCCATGCCTTGCACCCAGGCCAATGCGACATCGCCCGTCACGGCTTCGACTCGCCGGATGCCTGCCGCGACGCCGCCTTCGGACACGATCTTGAACAGGCCGATGTCACCGGTTCGGGCGACGTGAGTGCCGCCGCACAGCTCGCGGCTGGTGCCGATATCGAGGACCCGCACGGTGTCACCGTATTTCTCACCGAACAGGGCCATGGCGCCACCGGCGACTGCATCATCAAAACCCATGACCTGTGCGGCAGTGGCGGCGTTGGCGAGCACCTCGGCATTGACCAGTGCCTCGACTTCGCGAACCTGCTGTTCGCTCATCGGCGAATGATGCGAAAAATCGAAGCGGGTTTTGTCGGCATCGACCAGCGAGCCTTTTTGCTGCACATGAGCACCCAGCACCTTGCGCAGCGCGGCATGCATCAGGTGGGTGGCCGAGTGATGACGCTCGGTGCGGGCCCGACGCTGCACATCGACCCGGGCCTTGACTTCGTCGCCCACAGCCAAATGGCCTGTGAGCAAGCGTCCGTGATGACCGAACACTTCGGCCTGAATCTTCAGGGTGTCTTGCACCTCAAATGAGGCCGAACCGGACTCGATTCCGCCTTGATCGCCTGCCTGGCCACCCGACTCGGCATAGAACGGGGTGTGATCAAGCACGACCACAGCCGATACACCGGCTTCGATTTTCTGAACGGCAGTGCCGTCGACATACAGCGCACTGACCCGGGCGCCACCGACCTCGAGCTGCTCGTAGCCATGAAAGTGGGTCGACACGCCGCTGTATTCGAGCGCCCCGCCCATCTTGAACTTGCCGGCCGCCCGGGCCGTGTCGCGCTGGCGCTGCATGGCGGAATCAAAGCCCGCCTCGTCGACCTCGACGTTTCGTTCGCGACAGACATCGGCGGTCAGGTCGAGCGGGAAACCATAGGTGTCGTAGAGCTTGAAGGCAGTCTCACCGTCAAGCACCGGCGCTCCGGCTGCAAGGGCGGTGTTGAGAATCTGCATGCCGTGCTCGAGCGTCTCGCCGAACCGCTCTTCTTCCTGGCGCAGGACATCCATCACCAGCGCCTGCGCGTCGCGCAACTCGGGATAGGCCTCGCCCATCACCGCCACCAGGTCCGGAACCAGCTTGTGGAAAAACGGCCGGGTCTGGCCAAGCTTGTGGCCATGACGCAGCGCCCGGCGGGCAATGCGCCGCAACACATAGCCGCGGCCTTCACTGCCCGGAATGACGCCATCGACGATCAGAAACGAACAGGCGCGAATGTGATCAGCGATCACCCGCAGCGAGGGCGTGGCGAGATCGGCCACGCCGGTCTCCCGTGCCGCGCCGGCGATCAGGTGTTGAAAAAGATCGATCTCGTAGTTGCTGTGGACATGCTGCAGCACCGCCGCGATGCGCTCCAGGCCCATGCCGGTGTCGACGCAGGGCTTGGGCAGCGGATGCAGCACGCCTTGATCATCCCGATCGAACTGCATGAAGACCAGGTTCCAGATTTCGATATAGCGATCGCCATCCTGATCCGGGCTGCCCGGTGGGCCGCCGGCCACCTCCGGGCCATGATCGAAGAAGATCTCCGAGCAGGGGCCGCAGGGGCCTGTGTCGGCCATCTGCCAGAAGTTGTCCGAGGCGTAGCGCGCGCCTTTGTTGTCGCCAATTCGCACGATGCGATCGACCGGCACGCCGATCTCATTGGCCCAGATGCCATGGGCTTCGTCGTCGTCCTGATAGACCGTGATCCAGAGTTTCTCGGGTGGCAGGGCATAGACCTTGGTCAGAAGGTCCCAGGCAAAGCGGATCGCATCGCGCTTGAAATAGTCGCCGAAGGAGAAATTGCCGAGCATCTCGAAAAACGTGTGATGCCGGGCGGTGTAGCCGACGTTTTCGAGGTCGTTGTGCTTGCCGCCTGCGCGCACGCTGCGCTGCGAGGTGGTCGCGCGGGTATAAGGCCGCGGATCCTTGCCCAGGAACACATCCTTGAATTGCACCATGCCACTGTTGGTGAACAGCAGGGTCGGATCATTTGCGGGCACCAGCGACGACGAACGAACGATGGTGTGACCCTGGCTCTCGAAGTACTCGAGGAACTTGCGGCGAATGTCGGCCGAATTCATCTGATTGAATCAACACGGATTTCAGGACGGTTTTCGAGCGTATCACAGCGATCCACGGGCCTAATGCGGCAGATTGCTCGTGAAATCGCATCGCGCATGAGCCTGTTGAATCGGGCTAACATCGCCGTCCGTTCAATTCAACCCCTGTGTCCCGATGCCCAGCGCCCTCGAAGGAATTCGCGTCCTTGACCTGTCCCGTGTGCTCGCCGGCCCCTGGTGTGGCCAGAATCTCGCCGACCTCGGCGCTGAAGTCATCAAGGTCGAGCGTCCGGGCGCGGGCGACGACACCCGCGGATGGGGACCGCCCTTCCTGAAAAAGCCCGATGGCACCGACAGCGAAGACTCGGCGTACTTCCTCGCCGCCAACCGCGGCAAGCAATCGATCACAGTGGATCTGTCCACGCCCACCGGCCAGAAGATCATCCGTGACCTGGCC
>CAIXXI010000192.1 GCA_903923345.1 uncultured Burkholderiales bacterium
GCATTGCCCATGCAGGCTCGCGCCGAAGCATCGGCGGCGCCGATGCTGACCATCGTCGGCGGCACGTCTGCCACCTTGAACCCGTTCAACGACTGGTACGCCGGACGAACAGTGCGTCTCGGCGCCCAGCTTGCAGTCAGCGGCTCGGCCACTGTGACCTACCGTTTCCTGGGCCGTGAGGCCGGATTCAATAACGCGTTCGAAGCGAACGGAATGACCGTCTTTCGCAATTCTGACCTGGGCTCATCAATGGTTGCGCCAACCGACCGCAGTTTCGCAGTCAAGGCGGGAGTGCTGGACTTCGGATTCCGCATGAACGATGGCCCGGTCAAATTTCTTTCGAACGGATCAAATTCGGCCGGGTCAGTACCTGGCTTCGGCATCCTCGGCAGCGATGGTCAACGGGTCACGCTGCTGCTTGACGACTCGGGACGCCAGTTCGGCACCAGCGGTTCAATCGACGACGACTACGACGACATGATCGTGGAGGTCTCGATACAGACCCAGCCCGTCCCGGAGCCCCACGAATGGCTGTTCATGATGTCGGGCCTGGCTGCGATAGCAGGGTTTGCCCGGCGTCGGAAATCGACCCACGCCTGACTCAGCCAGGCGGCTGCGGTCGCCTCGATTGAAAATGGCCCGGCTCAGAAATGCTGGGCAATCGCGCCGATGCGTTCGATTCCGGCATCCGCAAGGTGCCGCCGCATCGATTCAAGACGCGCCAGTCGAGTGTGGCCGACTCGTGCAACCACCACAACCCCGCTGCAACGCACCGAGACTGCCAGCGCGTTGCGATTGGTCGACCAGGCGGGCGTGTCAACTAGCACGGCATCCCAGTGATTGGCGGCCTCCCCCAGCAACGCAGCGAATGAGCGAGATGACACCGCGTCGGACGCCAGGTCGCCTGCCACCGACGACAGGACCGTCAAGTCGAGTGACTCGAGTGATGCCGGCAGGTGAACCATCAGCTCAGGCCGATGCATCGCATTGACCATCGAAGACTCGTTGGCCGTTGCGCCGAAATGGCTGGCCAATCTGGGTGCTTCGACGCAGGCATCAATCAGCAACACCCTGCGGCCGGTCATGGCTAACAACAGACCCAGCACGGCAGTAGAAAGCGTACGCCCCTCTGCAGGCCCATCGCTGATGACGGCCATGATGCGCCGCTCGACCATGTCATCGAACCAACGCAACTCGAGTTGGGTGCGCGCATCGGTATATGCACGCAGGGACTTTGGCTCATCGAGAATCGCTCGCAGTTCCTCACTGAGCTTGCCGAGGTCGTCCGGCAGCAGGGTCGGCGTTCCGCGCTGCCGGGCCAAGGCCACCGCCAGCTGAGGACCGCGCAGGTAACCCAGTGAAACAGCGATATCACCGAATCGCTCGCCGCTGGCGCGCTGAACCTCGAGAACCCGCTCGGCCTGATCAACATCGAGCATGCCCAGATCGATCATGATCGCGCCGATGCGGCGCTGGTTGGGTCTGCCGGCTTCAACTTCGATGGCACCCTCGCGATGCCCGCGTGGCTTGCCGCCTTCGGGAGGATCAGGCAGATCGTCGTTCGGCTGAGGGGTCAGGTGAAGCAATCGGGACGGATTAAGCATGGCCGCTCAACTTTGGAGTGGGGGCTGGCAAGCCCGGTCTCGCGCCCAGCAGGCGGCGAGTCCGCGCCGCCAAACCTGAGTCGCCTGCTCGTGCGACAGCCCTGGATCGGGGCACGCTCGCAATCACCGGGCAGCCCAGCGCACCTTCGATGTCATCCGGGCTGACAGCGCGACGATCGAACATTCCGGTGAGCGCGACGACCAGCGAGGCGATCATTGGTGCCAGAAGGGTGCCCACTGCGATTACCACGGGCACGTTCGGACTGGAGGGCTTGAGCGGCTCGACGGCCGGGTCGATCTGAACCGCATTGGCGCCTCGCGATTCGCTCTCAACCGTGTGCTGCAGCAACCTTTGCGTGAGTTGATCGAGTGAACGCTGCGCGCTTTCGACATCGCGAACCAGGATGCCCATCTCATCGCGCTGGCGCTTGAGGTCGAGCACCTTTTGCCGCTGACGCTCCAGTGATGCGCGAATCTCTGCTTCGCGCGCCACATTCACTTCATGCTGTCGAGAGATGCTGCCGCTGACCGCATCGGTTTGTTGTTTGAGCTGGCGGCGCAAGCCATCGATTTCATCGCGTGTCCGCTCAACCAGCGGATAGCGTGGACCGAACTGGCCTTGCAGTTCAGCGAGGCGCGCTTCAGCGCGTGCGATCTCGGCCTTCAGCTGGGCGACCACCGGATTGTTCAGGACGTCGGGAAGGGCACCACCGGTTGCGCCCGGGCGTGCAGCCGATCCGGCCTTCTCCGCTGACTCCGATCGCACCGCCTGCATCTGGGTCAACTGGGTCGACAGCTCCTGCAGGCGGTTGCTCTCGACATCGAGCCGCTCGTCCACCGAGGTGATGCCATAGCGGCGCTGGAATTGCGAAAGCTTGCGCTGAGCTGCTTCGTAGCGTTGTCTGACCGTCTGCGCCTGCTGGTCGAAGAACTCGGTGAATTCACGGGCTGGCTTGACCTTCAGATCCAATTGAGTGGCGATGTAGGCGCGCGCCACAGCGTTGGCGGCGTCGGCTGCGAATCGGGGATCCGGTGCCTTGAAAGAGATCTCGACGACGTTGCTCTGCTGCGCAGGCTTCACCCGGATTCGATCGGACAGTCGTTCGGCAAAGAACTGGTCGATCGTTCCACGGCCGCCGGTTTCGCGCAGAAAAATCTGGCGAGCGACCTCACTGGACTCCAGACCGAGCGACTTTACGGCTTCACGGGCAACCCGCTCGCTGCGGATGATGTCAACCTGTGTGCCGACATAGCCCTGCCCCGGCGCGGACAACATGCCGTTGTCTGTCAAGGACTCGCGCGAGCGGCCGGTCTCAAGGAGGACCCGCGTGGTTGCGGTATAGCTTGCAGGCCAGATCCACAGGACCAGAGCGGTCAAGGCCAGCACCGAAAGCGCCACCAGTGAAAACAGGAGGCGGCGTGACCACAGCAAGCGCATGAAGTCCGATAGCGGCATCTCGGTGGCGCGTGAGCCCCAATCAGTTCGGTGCGATGAGGTCATTTCAGCGCTCCGACACCACGATCGACGGCGTTGACCGGGCGTGCCGTTGGATTGATCGCAAGAGATGACACCTGGGACTGCGCGAATTCGCCCATCAGTTCAATCTTCGAAGCGCCTTTGAGGGCGACCAGTTCGGTGTTGAGTCGATCGCGCTGACGCGTATCGAGCAGCTTGCGTTCGATCCAGGCAGTGGCTTGAGTGCGTGAGACCGGATGCTTTTCGAACTTGAGGATTTGCAGGACTTGCGTTCCGCCGGAGGCAGGGTTGATCACGAGAATGTCCGAGAGTTGGGCGGTGTGAAGGCGTTGTGCATTTTCCAGTGACAGATCCTCGGGGCGGATCACGCCGGTCTGAC
Source organism: uncultured Burkholderiales bacterium (assembly GCA_903923345.1). GTDB lineage: Bacteria > Pseudomonadota > Gammaproteobacteria > Burkholderiales > Burkholderiaceae_E > UBA4615. Next base: position 3,461 of record CAIXXI010000192.1, read on the forward strand.
GCGCAGCCGCAACGCCTTTCGACTGAAGCCATGCGCTGATGTCGTCGACGCGGCGTGCCTTCGATGCGCGGGCCCGCAGTTCCTCTGCGTTGGCGAGCATCCCGATTGGGATGGAGAGTTCATCGACCGTGTAAACCCTGCGCTCCTTGAAGAGCTCTGGATGGGCATCGTAGAAGGTATCCACGTCAGTCGAACCGGGCGGTTCGATTCTCGAAGTGAGCCGGTCGGCCTGCGCCTGAGCCAGGATGCGATTGGTGGCCGACTGAATCGCCGCAAGGACGGCGGGGTCGCGATCCACACCGTCGCGGCGCGCCTGATGGGCCAGAACCTGCTGATCGATCAGTGCCTCGAGCGCTTGAATGCGTACGCTGGAGTCAGTCGAAGCCGCCATGCGTCGGCTGCTCAGCATGTAATTGAGCTGATGTATCGTCAGGTCAGCTTCATTGACACGAGCCACCACCTGGCTGGAGGCGGTCGCCTGGTGGCTCGGGGTACACGCGATCACAAGGATCGAGATGCAAGCGGCAACAAGTGGCAGGGGGCGATAACGCATATCGTCGTCGGGTCAAGGCTTACAGGGGCTGTCTGTCTTCTTCAGACGATGTGACGTCTTTCAGTGAACGGCGAACGCTACCGCCATGCAGTGACAGGGAAATTGCCGTTTTCCTGGGGCGCGGCGGGATGCGTCTGAAATGGATCCAATCGGATCTACTGCGATGTGCCGTTCATTATCTTTTCGGACACATTGATCCGATCGAACAGCATCCGGATCAGTCTCGTTGATCTTTTTGGGGTCGCGTCCGTGACATACCCGAAGTAATTAACGGCACTGCCATGAAGCGCGGTCAGTCTTCGGGTCCCGAGTACGTCGAACCTGCGACGTGACACCGAGGTTTGAAGTCATGAGCGATTCAGATCATCACGCGCATCTCTCGACTGGCCCTCTGGCACGTTTGACCGAGCACATGAAGTCATGTCGGCCTGATTCCAGTTCAATGCCGCTCGAGCGCGGCTTCACCCTCCTTGAGTTGCTGGTGGTTCTGGTGATCCTGGGGCTTCTCGCCGGTCTGGTTGCGCCCCGGATGTTCGGCAATGTCGCCAAGTCCGAGGTCAAGGTGGCACGCGCCCAGATTGCATCGCTCGAGACGGCGATTGAGAACTTCCGCCTCGACATGGGACGTTACCCGAGCACGGACGAAGGCCTGGCCGCGCTGGAAAAATCGCCAGGCGGTGATGGCAGATGGGCCGGCCCGTATCTGAAGAAAGCAGTCCCCTCGGATCCGTGGGGCAATCCCTATCAGTACAAACATCCCGGCGAGCGGGGCGATTTCGATCTGCTCTCGCTTGGGCGTGACGGCCGTGCAGGCGGCAGCGGTGATGACGCCGACCTGACCAATCGTTGAACCCCTCATGAAGTTTGACCTCACTGTCGTTGATCGCCAGGGGCGCATTGCGCGCCGGACGATTGAAGCCGCGAATGCGCGCGATGCCCTTGCTGGATGCGCCAGCGGCGAGCGTGCCCTGTCTTGCGACAGGCGCGTCGAAATGACCCTGAGCGGTTGGGGGCGACGCAAAGAGCTGCTCGATTTTTGCGAGGCGCTCGACCAGGTCCTCTCAGGGGGGGTGACCCTGTCGCAGGCCCTGCGGGCGCTTGCATCGGATCGGGGGTCGCGTGGAGCGGTGATCGCAGCGTCGCTGTTGCGCGAGCTGGACACCGGGCGGGCACCTTCTGATGCCTTCGAGGCAACCGGTCTGGGCTGGACGCCATTTCTCATCGCATTGATTCGAAGTGCCGAGCGCACGGGCCAGTTGGCCAGTGCCTTTCAGCGATTCGTCCAGTTCGAGAGTTCGCTGCTCGAAATGCGATCAAAAGTGATCTCGGCATCAATCTATCCGGTGGTGTTGCTTGCGGTGTCTGCGCTGGTGCTGCTGTTTTTGATGGGCTTTGTGGTGCCGAAGTTTGCGATGGCGCTCGACGATCTGCGCACCGACTTGCCAAGTGCCTCACGCATCATCCTCGACACGGGGGTCTGGCTTGCTGAAAACGGCCCCTCGCTGATCCTGCCCGCTCTGGCTGGTCTGGCTGCATTGATTGCGGTGGCATGGCTGCCGTCATTCAGGCGAACAGCCTGGAATGCGTTTGCCGGTTTGCCCGGCATTCGCGACATCACAGAACTGTCGGGTCGGGCGCAAGCGATGCGCGTGTCGGCAGCCCTGCTTGCCGGTGGTGCAACCGTACCGACCGCATTCGCCGTGGCCCGATCCACCTCGTCCTCGCTGATCGCGCAACGGCTCGAACTGGCATCCGATCGGGTCGAACGTGGTCAACCGCCGTCCCGGGCACTGGCCGAGAGTGGCCTGGCCGGACCGGTTGCAGTCCAGTTGCTGACCGCGGCCGAACGCACTGGAGGTCTGGCAGATTGCTTCGAGCGTCTGGCTCGCAGCGACGAAACCAAGTTGACCCGGTCGCTCGAGCGCCTCACCAATGCCTGGGGGCCCTTGCTGCTGGTTGGCGTGGCCATTCTGGTCGGAGGTGTGGTGGTGGCGCTGTACTGGCCGATGCTGCAGGTCTTCGAGAGCGTGCGATGAACGCGATGACCCTGCCTGAACAGCACGCGGCCTCCACCACGCTGGCACTGGCCCAGGCGCAGGCCGTCTGGCCCGGGCTGAGTGTATGGTCGATCGACGCACTCCACAGGATGGTTTTTGACTTCGACCGTCTCGCTTATTCGCGCGCCAGCGAATTGCGACTGCTGGTTGGTCAGCTCGACGCCGAGCCGTGTCTGGTCGTCAGTCAGGACGCCTCGCCGCTTGCATGGGACTGGTTGCAGGGCAGGGCACTGGACGGCTTGCGGGTGGGTGCGGCTCAGGAGGCTGACTTCGAAGCGATCCTGGCGCGACATGGTGCCGACATGCGAGCGATGGACTCGGTGTCGGATGAACTGCAGTCGACCGTGGATGAGGACCTGCTGGTCGAGGAGCTGACCCTTGCCGGTCTGGCGGTCGAGCCGAACCCCGTGGTGCGGGTCATGGGCTCGACGTTGTTTGATGCATTTCGCTCGGGTGCCAGCGACATTCATGTCGAGTCCAACCCGTCAGGCGCACGGATTCAGTATCGAGTCGACGGAGTGCTCGTGCCCGGCGGCCGGATTGAAGGACGCGACATCACCGAGCAAGCGATTTCGAGAATCAAGGTGCTGTCTGCGCTCGACGTCGGCGAGCGACGTGTGCCGCAGGACGGGCGCTTTCGAATGAAGGTCGAAGGGCGTGCGGTGGACTTTCGGGTCTCCATCATGCCAAGTGCCCACGGCGAGGATGCGGTATTACGAATCCTGGATCGACGCGCACTCGCTGACGAGCAGGCGGGGTTGAATCTCGAGCGCCTGGGTTTCGGCGGCCCTGTACTGCAATCGCTTCGCGAATTGGCCCGTCGTCAGCATGGAATGCTGCTGGTGACCGGGCCAACCGGCAGCGGCAAGACCACCACCCTGTATGCCGCGCTCAGCGAGGTGAACTCAGGACGACAGAAAATCATCACCATCGAGGATCCGGTCGAATACCAGTTACAGGGCGTCCTGCAGGTGCCTGTCAACGAGAAGACCGGCCTGACCTTTGCACGCGGCCTGCGCGCCATCCTGCGCCACGATCCGGACACCCTGCTGGTCGGCGAGATCCGCGACGAAGAGACCGCGCAGATCGCGGTACAAGCCGCACTGACCGGACACCTCGTTCTATCGTCGATCCACGCGAACACGGTGTTTGATGTGCTTGCGCGCTTCTTTCATATGGGTGTTGATCCGTACAACCTCACTTCGGCGCTCAATGGTGTCGTCGCTCAGCGGCTCATTCGACTGGGGTGTCCACGGTGCGCGGAGCCGGTTGATGTGCCCCCTTCCCTGCGGGCTCGATATCCCGCTCTGGCCGATCTGAGCCATTCATCGTTGGGCAGGGGGTGCGGTGATTGTCGGGGCACCGGCTACAGGGGTCGGATGGCCATTGCCGAGGTGCTTCGCATCGACGACGCGATCCGCGAAGGGATTTTGCAACGCGAGTCGCCGCGCGCCTTGCGGGCAAGGGCGGTCGCGGCAGGGATGTTGACGCTCGCTGACCGGGCGGCTGCCCTGGTCGCTGAACATCGGACTTCGATCGAGGAACTGGAACGTGTGGCCGATGCGCACTGACCCGGGCCTCGCCGTGCTGTCTCGCCGTGGTGTGTGGCTTGCAAAGCCCGGGGCCGAGCCGAACGAACTCCAAGCCAAGCTGGCCAGTCTTGACTCACTGTCGGGTGCCATTGAGGCATTGGCCCGCGCGCCAGTGCCAGGTGCATCGAAGTGGTTCAGACCCGCATTGAATGTCTGTGTCGATGACGGCTGGGTGCGGATGTTCGGCGAAACCTGGCCCGCATCCATCGGTCACGTCGACCTCTTCAGAAAGTTCGTGGCCGCCCGGTTTGCGCAACGCTTCGACGAGCCCCCGGAGGCCTGGCAAATCGTGACACCGAACGCCTGGCCCGATCGCGCCGCTCTGTGCATCGCGATCCCGAAAGACGCAATCGCTCAATTGACTGCGGCCGCATCGACAACCGGCTGGCGGCTTGCAAGGCTGATCCCGGTGTCGCTCGCCGAGTTTGAATCGGCGACAGCTCCGGTCAAAGGGCAGGTGGTGTTTGTCTCCAGCGCGGGCCCGCTAAGAACCGCCATTCTGTCGCAGTCTGGGCGGCCCAGTGATGCGGTTGTGCTGCCTGCGATCGACGCAGTGGTCGACCTGGCCTGGGAGATCTTCGAGCGCCGCGATCCACGGCTCTCGCCCGACTACCAGCCGATCATGGTCGACGCCTCCCGCGAAGAAGTGCATGCGAAGTTGCTGTCGAGACAGTCGCTTCCCGTCAAGCAGAGGGGGCTTCAGTGAAGCGCAGCTCGTTTGTTCTGGAGTCCCCCAATCTGCTGAATCCCGGCCTGGTCTCGTCGCGGTTGAGTCTGGGTCTGTTGATCGGTGGCGCGCTGTGCTGCGCTGCTTCGGCATATCGATGGCATCAGGCCGAGCAGACGGGTGAGCGGGCTCGACTGGATCTCGACGCGGCCCAGATGCTGACGGCCGCCAGCCCCAAGCCAAGCGCAACTCCATCGGCGCCGCAGCCAAGGCGGGCGACCGCCCCATCAGGTGACGCGGCACGCGCGTCTCGTCCGGCAGAGGCCGATCGGCAGGCCATGCAGCAGTTTCTGGCCGTCGACTGGAATCGGCGACTCCACATGGTCGAGCAGGCGGCCGCGGGTCAGGTCAACCTGCTTGGACTCAAGGTGGACGCACAGCGATCCCTTGTGGAGATGCGCGGCGAGATCGCCTCTATCCAGCGCTTCGATGCGCTCAGCCGGCAACTGCTCGAGGGCGGCGTACAGGCCGTACACCTTCAACGGCATGAGGCACTCAGGCAGGACAACGCGATCCGACAGGTCTTTGTCGCCAGTGCGGAGTGGTCGAAATGAACACTCAGGCCCTGTCTGAGCAATCAGCCGACGGGCTGCGTCGACTTGCCCTTAACGTTCGGGCGGCAGCGTCCGTGACCCGGCGTGATTTGGGGCTATCGGGTTGGCTTGGACTGGCCCTGCTCGGACTCGCGATGGCGCTGATGGCCTCCGCGATACGAACCCATGACGAAGCCCTTGGTGTGTCGGCCGAGGCGGACCGATTGCGCAGCGAGTCGCGCCGTGCGGCATTGTTGCGAGCCCGGAATCCGAGCTCGGGCAATGCGTCGATCGCGAATCGAAACGAGCCAGTCGCGTTGCCTGCAGCGCCAGACCGTCGGTCCGGCCCGGTTCTGCCCGCCTGGGTGTTCGAACAGGCCGAGCGTCAGGGTTTGAAACTGGGCGCGGTGGAGTACCGCTGGGGGCGCAAGACGGGTGGCGTGCAACGGGTCGATGTGTCCCTGACCGCGAACGGACAGTATGTGCCGACCCGCCAATGGCTCGCCGACACCCTGGCCCGCCTGCCCCATGCCCAGCTCCTGGAGTTGTCGTTCCAGCGGCCCGACACCTCCGAACGTAATCTAGAGATTCGAGTCGTGATTGCGGTTCATTTCGGTGGCCAGGCATGAACCGGCGTCTGGCGGGCCTTGTGGTGCTCATGCTGTGTGTCCTGGGCGGCGGACTGTGGCTGGGCGATCAAGGAGCCTCAGAGGCTGACATCGTTGAGGCCAGTTCTGCCCGGCGCAGCGTTCAGCCTGCTGCACCCGTCTCGGGTCAGAACGGTGAAGCGGCCGTGAACGCGCGGAACATTCCGGCGAACTTGCCGAAGCAGGCCGGGCAGCCTGACCGAGGTCGCGAACCGACATCGGCGGCCGATCCATCATCCGCAGCCTCCTCCGGCGACAACGGGTTACCCCGAAGCGCCCTGCGAACGCGGGTCGATCTCTTCCCGACCCCGCCTGCACCCCGAGCTGTCGCCGCGGCCGCAGTCGTTGAGCCCCCACCTGCGCCGCCGCCCCCCCGCCCCGGCTTTGCCTACATCGGCCGAGTGCTCGACGGCTCTGATCCGATGGCCGTGGTTCGCGATGCGGCCAGTGTGCAGACCCTGCGCAATGGCGATCGGCTGGGTGGCTGGCGCGTCGTCGCGGTGGTCGAGGATGCGCTCAGCCTTGTTCACGAATCGACCGGAACCGAGACTCGCCTGCGTCTGGGGGCGGCTGGGCCTCGAGCCCCCGAACGACCAGCGCTGGTCGCTGCCGGCGCTGACGATCGAGAGGGGCAAGACGGAGATGGAGTCCGGCGTGAGTAACAAGACGCGGTCTGGCCAGCAGCCAGTGAGCACTCAGGCTCAACTCGCATGGAGAGCGCTCGTTCCAAGGGCCACGCTGCATGCCGGCCTTGGCGTGCTGGTCTGGTTGATGGCCGGTTGTGCTGCGCCTGACCCGGTTCAGAACGCCCGCGAGCTGGCCCGAACGGGGCGTCAGTCCGAGGCGATCGAATCCCTTGACCGAGCCAGTCGACAAGGACAGAAGTCTGGCGCGGTGCAAGCTGAGCTGCTTCGCCAGCTTGATCTGCAGGCAAGCCGCCGTGTTGATGCGTTCGGTGAAGACCTTCGGGCAGGGCGGCTTGATGCGGCCGCGCAGACCCTGGATGCATTGATGCAGGAACAGCCTGACTACTTCAAGCTGCCCTCCATGCGCGAGCAACTGGTCGTTGCACGCAGACAGGCGCAGACCCTTGCGTCGGCAAACCGGGCTGCGGCGAATGGTCAGACCCAGGAAGCGCGGCGCCTGGTTAGAACTGTCCTGGTCGAGGATCCCAACCACCCGGCGGCCCGCCGGATCTGGGCCGATCTCGGGCCGCCCTCGAGTGCGGTTGAGCCGGACTCGATGGCCGACCGCCTGCCGGACGCGCTGCGCCGACCGGTCACGGTCGAGTTTCGCGACGCGACACTTCGCAATGTGTTCGAAACGCTGACCAGAATGTCCCAGGTCAACTTCGTCTTCGACAAGGATGTGCGGGGTGACGCACGCGTCACGGTATTCCTGCGAGGCGTGTCGCTGGATGAAGCCGTCAGAACGATCCTGCAGTCTCAAAGTCTGGAGATGCGTCGACTGAATGAGGCGACCTATCTGGTGTTTCCGAGATCAGCCCAGAAGGCACGTGACTACGTTCAACTCGAAGCGCGGGCATTCTGGCTCTCGAATATCGACGCGAAGCTCGCTGCCCAGATGCTTCGCAACGTCGTCAAGAGCAAGGATATCCATGTCGATGACAAGCTGAACATGCTCGTCATCAAGGACACGCCCGACGCGATCCGCCTGGCAGCGATGCTGCTGCAGTCCATGGATGTGGCCGATTCGGAAGTCGTGCTTGAGATCGAAATCCTGGAAATATCCCGAACCCGGCTCCAGGAGCTTGGGATCCGCTATCCGACGCAAATCTCCTATGGCCTGTTGCCGGCCGCCACGACAGGCGCACTGAACAATGCTGCGTCGAATGCGGTGGGCGTGATTACTCGCGAAAACTGGGGAGAGCAGCTGGCTCAGATCGTGAGCCCATCGTTGGTCGCCAATCTTCGGGCCACTGACGGCGCAGTCAACCTGCTGTCGAATCCGCGTATCCGGGTGCGCAATCGTGAGAAGGCGAAGATCCAGGTCGGAGAAAAGGTGCCTGTCTTCACCACGCAGTTTGCCGCGACCGGATTCGGAACCAGCAATGCGATCGGTGCGTCGACGACCTATATCGACGTTGGACTGAAGCTTGAGGTCGAGCCGCAGATTCATCACGAATCCGAGGTCAGCATCAAGGTGGCCCTCGAGGTGTCAAACATCCTTGAGCAGGTGCAGGGTCCGGCCCAGACCACCGCCTATCGGATCGGTGCGCGCCAGGCCCAGACCAACCTTCGCCTGCGCGATGCGCAGACTCAGGTCCTCGCGGGACTGATCTCGGACAATGACCGGCAATTTGCCCAGCGTGTGCCAGGACTGGGACGCATGCCGGTGCTCGGCCGGCTGTTTTCCAATGAACGCGAAGAAGCTGAACGGACCGAGATCATCCTGATGATCACGCCTCGAATCGTTCGCTCGGTATCAGCCTCGCCCCTGGCATCGGAGAGCATGGTTGCGGGCACCGAGTCGGCTGCCGGTGCGGCGCCCCTGATGTTGTCGCCAAGGGCACGCACGGCGCTGGCCC
>CAIXXI010000193.1 GCA_903923345.1 uncultured Burkholderiales bacterium
GGCCAGGTCACGGATGATCTTCTGGCCGGTGGGCGTGGACAGATCCACTGTGATCGATTGCTTGCCGCGGTTGGCGGCGAGGAAGTACGCCGAGTCTTCGCTGTCGGTGCCATCGGGCTTTTTCAGGAAGGGCGGTCCCCAGAAGGCGGGTGTCGCGGTGGTCGACCTGTCCACTGGTCTGTATGCCACTCAGGCCGTGCTGGCTGCGCTCTTTTATCGCGAGCGCACCGGAGAGGGTCAGCACATCGACATGGCCCTGCTCGATGTGCAGGTCGCGATGACCGCCAACATGAGCTCCAATTACCTGCACAGCGGCCAGCCGCCCAAGCGCTGGGGCAATGCCCATCCGAACCTCGTGCCCTATCAGACCTTCAAGACGGCCGACGGCTGGATCATCGTGGCCTGTGGCAACGACGCGCAATGGCGACGGTTCTGCAACATTGGCGAATGCCCGGACTTGCCGGATGACCCGCGCTTTGCCCGCGTCCAGGACCGCATCCGCAACCGTGACGCGCTGCTGCCCCTGCTTGAAGCGATGGTCGCGCGCAAGACCTCCACCGAGTGGATCGACCGCATGGAACAGGAAAGCGTGCCTTGCGGCCCGATCAACGACCTGCGTCAGGTCTATGAAAACCCCCAGGTTCAGGCCCGCAACATGTGCATCACGCTGGATCGGGAAGATGCCGGTCCGGTGAAGATGGTTGCAAACCCGATCAAGGCGTCGCGCACGCCGCCGGCGTATCACCGGGCACCGCCGCGAATGGGCGAACACACCGACGCGGTGCTCGAACGGGTCCTTGGCTGGGATCTGAAGGCCATCGAGCAGGCCCGTAGCGAAGGTGCAATCGGCACCCAGCTCAGCACCTGAGTCGAACAATTCATGCGGACGGGTTGACCGGCTCGTCCGCTCGGGTAGTATTCGCCAACCGCGCAGTCACCCTTTGACGTGGTCTTGCCGATTTTCCATCGGCAAAGCAAATTTCAGGAGAATCAATTCCATGCAGATCAAGAACCACCGCGATTTCTGGGCGGGGCTCCTGTTCATCGTGACCGGGGTCTTGTTCATGGTGCTTTCGCGCCAGTACCAACTCGGGACCGCCGCCAAAATGGGGCCAGGTTACTTCCCAACCATTCTGGGTGGTCTGATGGCGCTGCTCGGCCTGCTGGTCATGCTGCCCTCTTTCAAGGGACCCAAGGTCGAGGTCAGCAAGATCGACATCAGGATGATTCTTTTCGTCCTTGTGGCGGTTGCGGTATTTGCACTTGCCCTGCCCAAGCTGGGCATGATCGTGGCAGTCTTCCTGCTGATCCTGATCTCGTCGCTCGCAAGCCATGAGTTCAATCTGAAGACCACCCTGATCTCGGCCGTCGTGCTGCTGGCCTTTTCCTGGCTGGTTTTCGTGAAAGGCCTGGAACTCCAGTTCCCGTTCCTGCCAACCTTCCTGACTCAATAACGACTCGTCCCGCCGCACTCACAAGAGGACTCGAGGCACACAATGGAACTGCTCAATAATCTCGCGCTCGGCTTTGCCACAGCCGGCACCGTGGACAACCTGTTTTACTGCTTCGTCGGGGTGCTGCTTGGCACCCTGATCGGCGTGCTGCCGGGCATCGGCCCGCTGGCCACGATCGCGATGCTGCTGCCGGCCACGTACAAGATGACGGACCCGACCACCGCGCTGATCATGCTGGCCGGTATCTACTACGGGGCGCAGTACGGTGGATCGACCACCGCGATCCTGGTCAACCTGCCGGGCGAATCCTCTTCGGTGGTCACGACGCTGGACGGCTATCAGATGGCTCGCCGCGGGCGAGCCGGTCCAGCACTGGCAATTGCTGCGATCGGCTCGTTCTTTGCCGGCACGGTGGCCACCTTCCTCGTGGCTGCCTTCGCACCGCCGCTTGCCGAAATCGCATTCAAGTTCGGGCCGGCAGAGTACTTCGCACTGATGGTGCTCGGCCTGATCGCAGCGGTCGTGCTGGCTCACGGTTCGGTGCTCAAGGCGCTGTGCATGGTGTTGTTCGGGCTGCTGCTGGGCATGATCGGCACCGACGTCAATTCGGGCGTTGCGCGCTTCTCCTTCGACGTTCCCGAGTTGTCGGATGGCATCGAGTTCGTAGCGGTGGCCATGGGCATGTTCGGTTTTGCCGAGATCATTCTGAACCTCGAGCAGAAGGAAAACCGTGAGGTCTTCACCAGCAAGGTGACCAATCTCATGCCCCGGTGGGACGACTTCAAACAGGCCTTCCCGGCCATTTTGCGCGGCACCGGACTGGGCTCGCTGCTCGGCATCCTGCCTGGCGGCGGCGCGATTCTGGCGTCCTTCGCCTCGTATGCCATCGAGAAGAAGATCTCCAAGCACCCGGAAGAGTTCGGCAAGGGCGCGATCGCAGGCGTGGCCGGTCCTGAGTCGGCCAACAACGCGGGTGCACAGACCTCATTCATCCCGATGCTCACCCTCGGCATCCCGACCACCCCGGTGATGGCGCTGATGGTCGCTGCGATGATGATTCACAACATCCAGCCCGGTCCGCAGGTGATGACCAGCAATCCCAAGCTGTTCTGGGGCCTGATCGTCTCGATGTGGATTGGCAACCTGATGCTGGTCATCCTGAACCTGCCGCTGGTTGGCATGTGGGTCAAGCTGCTGTCGGTGCCCTACCGCGTGCTGTACCCGGCGATCCTGCTGTTCTGCTGTATCGGTGCGTACTCGATCAACAACAACGTCTTCGACGTGTTCATGACGATCCCGTTTGCGATCCTGGGCTACATCTTCAAGAAGCTCGATTGTGAACCGGCACCGATGCTGCTGGGCTTCGTGCTAGGCAAGCTGATGGAGGAATACCTGAGGCGGGCGATGACCATCTCGCGAGGCGACTGGACGGTGTTCTTCACCCGTCCGCTGTCGGCCACGCTGCTGGTGCTGGCGATGATTCTGTTGGCAGTCGTGTTCCTGCCAGCGATTTCCAGAAAGCGGGACGAAGCCTTCGTCGGCGAAGACTGACAGATCGCTTAGAATCTCGGGCCGGCTTCACCTCAGGGTGAGCCGGCCCGATTTGTTTTGGGCTTCGGCCGGGCATCACCCAAGGCCGCTCCCCTCCATCCACTTCCTTCATGCCCTGCGCAGCCGTCATGAGTCGCGCGGAACTGGAGACTCTCCTTGACCACATCCTCCCCCGCTGTTCGACTCCTCGCTTTCGACGTCTTTGGCACGGTCGTTGACTGGCGCGGCTCGATCGCCCGCGAAATTCAAGCGCTTGAACCGACCGTCGATGGCACCGCGTTTGCGGATGCCTGGCGTGGCCGATACCAGCCCGCCATGCAACAAGTTCGATCGGGTGAGCGGCCCTGGGCGAACATCGACACCCTGCACCGCGAAAACCTCGATGCGGTGCTCGAGCAATTCGGCATTGCCGATCACTTCGACGAATCCGCCCGGCGTGATCTGAACAAGGCCTGGCATCGGCTGTCGCCGTGGCCGGACTCAGTGATCGGTCTGTCTCGGCTGAAGTCCCGATTCGTCGTGACCACCCTGTCCAATGGCAATGTCGCCTTGCTCACCCACATGGCCAAAAACGCCGGCCTGCCCTGGGATTGCGTGATCTCTGCCGAAACCTTCAGAGCCTACAAACCCCTGCCGGGCGCTTAC
>CAIXXI010000194.1 GCA_903923345.1 uncultured Burkholderiales bacterium
AATGCCGCGCGGAACCCTGACGCCATAGCGTTTCAGCAATTCCTTGCCCTGGTATTCGTGGATTTTCATCGGGTCCTCGTGGATCGGTTGGACATGAAGACGCTGTTGCGCCGTCGGCGTCTTGAATCGCGCGGCACTCTAACACAGGCCAAGCGACGCCCGAAGAGACGGCAGGCGCTGGAAACCTGGAGTTCAGGTGTCGTGTGGATCATTATCGCCGCCCGCGTTGGATGCGTTGCGCAAAACCCAGGCGATTGCGTCTGCGGTAAACCCGCGTTGGGCGAGGAAACGGTGCTGGCGTGCGCGCTCTCCTACATCCGAGGCAGGCACACCAAAACGCTTGGACCAGGCCAGCATCGCTCGATCGCGTTCATTGTTTCTGAGGTCTTGAAGGATCGGAGCACTCACCGACACATCAAGACGATGCAGTTGCATCTCATGCTCGATACGTCTTAGCCCGAACCGCGCACTGCGTCGATGAGCCAGGCTCTGCGCGAATCGCTGCGCCGACAGCAGACCGGATTGCTCAAGGCCGTCAAGGACGGATTCCAACTGAGCCTGTGACTCGGCCTGCGGCGTCAGCTTCTGCGTGAGTTCAAGCCGACTGTGTTCCCTCTGAGACAGGAGCCGAAGCGCCCTGCCCTTGAGGGAAATCGAGCGCGGTGCGGCACCCAAGATCTACAACCGCCCGCGACCCGATTTTATGGCGCTACCGGCGATTGATCAGGCCGCCTCGGCCGAACCCTTGCCACCTTCAATGACTTTCAAGCCGCGAGGTTTCACGCCGTAGTGATTGCGCACCTTGTTCTCAATGTCCAAGGCAATCTCAGGGCGCTCTCTGAGGTACTCACGGGCATTGTCTTTCCCCTGACCGATACGGTCACCGCCGTAGCTGTACCAGGCACCGCTCTTTTCGACGACGTTCGAGGCAGAACCGAGATCCAGAATTTCGCCTTCGCGCGAAATGCCCTCGCCATAGAGGATGTCGAATTCAGCGGCACGGAAAGGCGGTGCCACTTTGTTCTTCACCACCTTGACCTTGGTCTCGTTGCCGATGACCTCCTCGCCTTTCTTGATCGACCCGGTGCGGCGGATATCGAGGCGCACCGACGCATAAAACTTGAGCGCATTGCCGCCGGTGGTGGTTTCAGGATTGCCGAACATCACACCGATCTTCATGCGGATCTGGTTGATGAAAATGACCAGGCAGTTGGTGCGTTTGATGGTTGCGGTGAGCTTGCGCAGCGCTTGCGACATCAGTCGTGCCTGCAGGCCGGGCAGGGAATCGCCCATCTCGCCTTCGATTTCAGCCCTGGGGGTCAGCGCGGCCACGGAGTCGATCACGATCATGTCGACTGAACCTGAACGCACGAGTGCGTCGGCGATCTCGAGGGCCTGCTCCCCGGTATCCGGCTGGGAGATCAGAAGATCTTCAAGGTGGACGCCGAGCTTGGAGGCGTACTGGACATCCAGCGCGTGTTCGGCATCAATGAAGGCACAGGTGCCGCCGAGCTTCTGCATCTCGGCGATGACCTGAAGGGTGAGAGTGGTCTTGCCTGAAGACTCAGGGCCATAAATTTCAACCACCCGGCCCCGAGGCAGGCCACCGACGCCCAAAGCGATATCCAGGCCGAGTGAGCCGGTGGAGACCACCTGGATGTCTTCAGCCACTTCGGCGTCAGACAGCTTCATGACCGACCCTTTTCCGAATTGCTTTTCGATCTGTGCAAGCGCAGCGGCAAGGGCTTTGGCTTTTTCGACTTTGGCTTTGGAGTCGTCCATTGGGAATCCTGATGTGAGGGGGCTGACTGGGCTGGAATGGAAGGCAGTATCTCAGGAAACTACTGTACACACAACCAGTCTTTTGGCGTAGGCCATCTGGCTGATCCCCCTTGACGGATCAGCGCCGCCTGCCGCGTCGAGGCCGCTTCAGGCGGTGGGCGGGCGGTCGGCCGATTGCGCCGACACGCTTCGAATCGCCTCACGCATGGCATGAATGGCGGACTGGCGACGCACTGCGGCCCGATCGCCGTCGAAATGACGGGTTTGAGTCCAGATGAGGGGATCATCATGGGGCTGCCCGGGCAGACGGATCGCCCAGCCGAAGCACACCGTGCCGACTGGCTTGCCCGGCACCGCACCACCCGGCCCGGCGATCCCGGTCACCGACAGCGCCATGCTGACCCTGGCTCGGCTCAACGCACCGCCCGCCATCTGAGCCGCAACCACCTCACTGACCGCGCCGTGGTCTTGCAGCGCTTCGGTGGTCACACCCAGCAGCTCCTGCTTGGCCGCATTCGAATAGGTCACAAACCCACGATCGAACCAGGCCGACGAACCGGCGATCTCGGTCAGGGCCCGGGCAATCAGCCCGCCGGTGCAGGACTCGGCGCAGGCCACGGTCAACCCAAGCGAGCCAAGCAGTTGCCCCAGGGCAGCGCCTTCGGCCAGAACGACAGACTCATCCGAGTGGGATTCGGTTGCACTCATGACTGCCCCCAGGTCCAGAGCGCCACCACCAGCAGGGTGTAGAACGCGGCGAGCAGGTCATCGAGCATCACACCGAAACCGCCCTTGACGGTCTGATCCAGGAAGCGGATCGGCGGCGGCTTCAACACGTCGAAAAAGCGAAAGACAAAGAAAGCGGCTAACTGTGATCGGAAATCCTGGGGCACAACCAGCAGCACCAGCCAGAACGCGATGACCTCATCCCAGACCATGCCGCTGTGATCGGGCTGACCGAGATCGCGGCCGGTGCGCTCACACGCCCAGCATCCCAGCGCAAAGCCCAGCACCAGCACAACCCACCAGCCGACATCGGACAGCCAGGGGTTGATCGCAAGAAAGGCTGCCCAGGCCCACAGGGTGCCGACCGTGCCCGGGGCGACAGGCGACAGGCCTGAACCGAAACCCAGGGCAATCCAGCGGGCCAGGCGCGGGCGCATGAACCCAAAGCTCGGACTGATTGCCCCCCCCGGGGCGGCGGGGTCAACCGCCTCGGCACGCAGGCGCTGAGCAGCCGGCACGGGCTCAGCGGAAGTGGTCGAAGGATCGGGCATCGAAATTGAGCGGGTTGCCGTCGGCCTGGACGATCTTCACACCCGGGACGGTGTCGATTTGGCCGATCCGGGAGAGTGTAAGGCCCAACCCTGCGCCGATCGAATCGATCTCGCTGCGCTGGGCCGGGTTCGCGCAGAACAGCAATTCATAGTCGTCGCCACCGGCCAGTGCCAGCTCGGCGCGTGCGGCGAGTGGCAGATCAAGCAGCACCGGATGCAAGGGCACTCGGTCGAAGTCAATTCGGGCGCCCAGAACGATCCCCAACGCCACACCTGAGCGATCCAGGATGTGAGCCAGGTCACCGACCAGGCCATCGGACAGATCGATGGCTGCGACACCGACCTCGGCCAGGGCCAGCCCCAGCGCCACACGGGGCTGCGGACGCTCGAGCCGCTCCAGCGCCGCCGTGCGCACGTGGGCTTGAGCCATGAGCGGACCGGACAAACGATCGGCCACCGCCCAGGCCGCCCCACCCAGTTGCCCCGACACCCAGATGTCGTCGCCGAGCCGAGCCCGATCCCGGCGCAGCGCCTTTTCCGGCAGCACTTCGCCAAAGACCGTGATGCACAGGTTCAGTGGACCCCGGGTGGTATCACCCCCGATCAGCTCGCAGCCATGGGCGTCGGCCAGGGCAAATAGACCGGCAGAAAATGCCCGCAGCCAGCCCTCATCGGCCTGCGGCAGCGCCAGAGCCAGCGTGAAGGCAAGCGGTCTCGCCCCCATTGCAGCCAGGTCCGACAGATTGACCGCGAGTGCCTTGTGGCCCAACGCGGACGGATCGACATCGGCAAAGAAGTGCCGCGACTCGACCAGCATGTCGGTCGAAATGGCCAGTGCGCCCGGCGCAACCGAGGCCAGCAGCGCGCAATCGTCACCGATGCCCAGCAGGGCGCTTCGAGCAGGGCCCAGGCGTTCGAAATGACGCCGGATCAGGTCGAATTCACCGGGCGGGTTCACGTCTGCAGTCGCTGCGATGGCAACCCGACGCGGCGCTCAGCGCGGTCGGACCTCAGTCGGTCGCGCGCCTGCGGCGACCTTGTCGAGCACGCCATTGACGAACTTGTAGCCGTCGGTGCCGCCGAAGGTCTTGGCGAGTTCGACTGCCTCGTTGATCACCACCCGATACGGGATCTCGAGATGGCGGGTGAGTTCGAATCCACCGATCAGCAGTGCTGCATGCTCGACCGGCGACAACTCCACCACCGGGCGATCCAGGTGCGGGGTGATCTGCTCGTGCAAGGCGTCAATTTCCCGGACCACCCCATGCAGGAGCTCAATGAAATGCTCGCGGTCGATCTTGTCTACGTTCGGTGCATTGGACATCAGGTGAGCCTCGATGGCCCCCGCGTCGTCTCGACTGACCAACCACTGATACAAACCCTGCATGGCCAATTCGCGCGAACGCCGCCGCGCACTTTTAGGCGGCGTGCGTTCAAAACCTGCGCGCGAGCCGCCCTCAGCGGCCCTGTCGGGAACATTCATCGACCCGAATCACTCATCGTCATCGTCGTCATCGTCTTCACTCAATGCGCCGAGTGAAGCCGACAGGTTGGCCATCTCGACCGCCACGCGCGCTGCATCGGTGCCTTTTTCCTGAGTGCGCGCATGCGCCTGCTCGTCGGTGTCGACCGTGAGGATCGCGTTGGCGACCGGCACGCCGTAATCGAGCGAGACCTGCATCACGCCCTGGGCGCTGCGATCGGAGACCACTTCGAAGTGATAGGTCTCGCCGCGTACCACCGCGCCCAGCGCGATGAGCGCATCGAATTCGGCGGTGTGGGCCAGCTGGCGCAGCGCAAGCGGAATCTCGAGGGCACCCGGCACCGAGCACAACAGCACGTCGTCGGAGCTGACGCCGAGGCGACCGAGCTCGGCCAGGCAGGCATCGCGCAGCGCGACGCAAATCGTTTCGTTGAAACGCGACTGCACGATCCCGATGCGCAGGCCCTCGCCGTTCATCTCGGCGTTGAAAATCTCGATGTCCATTCAAATGTCCTCAGGAGTGGCTGAATCAGGGTTGGGATTCGTATCCGACCACCTGCAGGTCATAGCCGGCCATGCTGGGAATCCGGCGCGGCTGCGACAACAGGCGCATGCGACCGACACCGAGCTCACGCAGGATCTGCGCGCCCACACCGTAGGTCCGCAGGTCCATCTTGCCCTTGCCACGTGACCGCCCGTCGCTCGCTGGTGCACTGGCCATGGCATCAAACTGACGCAGCAGGCCATCGGCATCCTGGGCGCAGTTGAGCATCACCAGCACGCCTGCATCGCGCTTTGCGATCGCTTCCAGTGCGCGATGGACCGACCAGGCGTGCCGGCCCCGATCGACTTCCAGCAGATCGAGTACCGACAGCGGCTCATGCACCCGCACCAGCACTTCTTCTTCCGGACCAAAGGTTCCACGCACCATGGCCACATGGGGCGACCCACTGGGTTTGTCCCGGAACATGATCATCCGGAATCCACCGAACGGCGTCTGCACCGACCGCTCGCCGAGCCGTTCGATCAGGCTTTCGTTGGCGCTTCGGTAGTGGATGAGGTCAGCAATCGTGCCGATCTTCAGGCCGTGCTCGCGCCCGAACTCGATGAGATCCGGCAGCCTGGCCATGGTCCCGTCGTCCTTCAGGATTTCGCAGATGACCGAGGCAGGCGTCAGCCCGGCGAGTTGGGCGAGGTCGCAACCCGCCTCGGTGTGTCCGGCCCGCATCAGCACGCCACCCGGGCGCGCAGTGAGCGGAAAGATGTGCCCCGGCTGAACCAGATCGTCGGCCTTTGCATCGGCGGCGACCGCCACGGCTACGGTCCGGGCGCGGTCTGCTGCCGAAATGCCGGTGGTCACCCCTTCGGCGGCTTCGATTGAAACCGTGAAATTCGTGCCATGGGGCGTGCCATTGACCTGAACCATCGGCACGAGGTTCAGTTGCCGGCAGCGCTGCTCGGTGAGCGTGAGGCAGATCAGGCCACGGCCGTACCGGGCCATGAAATTGATCGCTTCGGGCGTCACGAAATCAGCCGCCAGCACAAGGTCGCCCTCGTTTTCACGGTCTTCTTCGTCGACCAGGATGACCATTCGGCCAGCCCTGAGTTCGGCGATGATTTCTGGTGTCGTGGCGAGGCGATCGCCGTGAGCAGCGGGCGCCTGCGCGCCCTGCCGGGATTGCAATTCGGTGATGGACATCGACTGGACCGTAGACGGGCCGCCCCGCTGCGCTCAACGGACCGACCACTGGATCGATAACCGATGGAGTGTACCGGAAGGGACGTGAAGATCCTCAGGCGGGACATAAGGGTCGGGATGAAGAACAGCGAGGGCACCGGTCGAGTTTGATCAACCGTTCGACGGGATCACTCACGGTCAGGCCCGACGCTTGCCTACGATTTCGAAATGTCCTCCAGAACGCCCTCATGACGCCCCCGTCGAGCCGCAAGCGGCCGCCTGCCCACACGCCCCGTGCGGATGGAGCGCCCGACAGGCCCCGTCGACGGGCAAGCGACCGCCTTGACATCGACACGGCAGCAGCCGAATCCGAGCCGCTGAACCCGGCGCGATTTCCGCTGGCCATGCGTCTGCCCATGGCGGGCGCAGCGTCCATCCTGCTGGCAAACGGGCTGGTGGCGATTCTGCTCACTGCCCTGCCTTTGCAAGGTCGCCCCCACCCGATCCTGGTCATCGCGTTCGCTGCTGCGTTAAGTCTGCTGCTCACCGTCGGCCTGCTGTCCCGGATCGCCGCGAGCCTTTCGGCCAGGCTGGGCGAAATCGTCGAGGTGCTGGGCCACTCGCGGATCGGGGACTATTCGCACCGGGTCGAACGGGGCCTCGGCGACGACATCGGTCGCGTCGCCCATAACGTCAATTTGCTGCTGTCGAGTTCGGCCCAGCGTGAAAAGCGCGTGCTCGAATCAGCGCTGTCAGACCCGCTGACCGGCCTGCCCAACCGAACCCTGCTGACCGAACGCTTGCGCCACATGCTGGCCTTGTCCAAACGGCAGCCGACGCCCTTTGCAATCGGCGTGATCGACCTGGATCGATTCAAGTTCGTCAATGACACGCTGGGCCATGCTGCCGGCGACACCGTCCTGGTCGAAGTGGCCAAGCGGCTCAGAGCCACGGTGCGCGACAGCGACACGGTGGCTCGACTGGGCGGCGACGAATTCGTGCTGCTGCTCACCGGCGGCGAGGCCACGGTGCGTGAGGTGGCCTCACGGATCATCGATGCGATGCAGATGCCGATGGTCCATCTGGAGCAGCGCATCGACATCGGTCTTTCGATTGGCATCGCGCTGTATCCGAACCATGGCGCAGACGACCGCACGCTCCTGCGGCATGCCGACAACGCCATGTATCAGGCCAAGCGCAGGCGCTCGGGGATCGAGATCTTCAGCGGCGAGACCAACGAGGTTCGGCGCAGCTATCTGTCGATGCTGGGCGAACTGCGCAAAGCGCTGGAAAGCGGGCAAATCCTGCTCGAATATCAGCCCAAGCTCGATGTGGCCAGCGGTCTGATCGTCGGCTTCGAAGGGCTGGTCCGCTGGAAACATCCAACCCGAGGCATGGTTCAGCCCTCCGAATTCGTGCCGTTCTCCGAAC
>CAIXXI010000195.1 GCA_903923345.1 uncultured Burkholderiales bacterium
GTCTCGCCTTCGATGTAGACGAACTGGTTGAGCATGAAGCTCGAGACAGCCGGGCCGCTGATGCGATACCAGTTGTAGCCGCCTTGCTGCCACGACTCCATGCCCTTGCTGTGCCGGTCCCAGAAATCGGCTGGCAAGGCCAGCGTGCCGGAGTAGAGCAGCTCCAGGTCATCGATGACCTGGTCGTTGTGATAGTCCTCGGCACGAAGCCCCAGCGCGCGGGCCTTAATGCGCATGTTGATGTCCTTGGACACCAGCACGACATGCCGCTCAGGATGCATCCGCTGCAGGGCCTGTACAACGCCAAGGATCTGGTTGTCGGCCTTGCCGGCTGCCAGGGTGTCAGGCAGGCTTGACTCGAGCACCTGAGTCTGCAGCATCAGCTTGCCGTTGGCATCGCGGTTACCGAGCTTCGAGAGTTCGATGCCCTGTTCGATGCCGGTTTCGACGTCGCCCACCAGGCCATCCAGCGAGCGGCTGACCTGACGCGCGTTGCGCGCCACCTCCGACATGCCCTTCTTGTTGTTGTCGAGCTCTTCGAGCGTGACGATCGGCAAGAAGACATCATGCTCTTCGAACCGGAACAGGCTGCTCGGATCGTGCAGCAACACGTTTGTGTCGAGCACGAAAAGCTTGACCGGGCCAGTGGACGGCACGCGGGTGCTGCGCACCGGCCGGGCTTTCGAGGGACGCGCGGCAACCGGCAGTTGCGTGATTGCCGCGGTGGCGGCTGGCGCGACCTGGCGGGTGCTCGGGGTGGTTGACGGAGCGCGACCTGTGGACGCGCTCGTTGCGGCGGGTTCAAGCACCTGCTTTGCAGCGGTGCTTGAAGGCAACTCGGTGTGCGATTGAGATTCGGGGGCGGAGCCGGTGCCGGATTCGGCGGTCTGGGCCGAGCTTGCGCGGCTTCGGGTGGCCTTGGCGAGGACGGCGGAGGTGAGGTCGAGGAGGGTGGCTGGCTTGGTGGGGGCTTTGGGCAGAGGCATCAGCAGATTCGCAAAAGGTCTAGGGATGGACGACAGACTGGGCGATTTCCGGGAGTCGAAGCTCAGAGCGATTCAATGAAAGCCAGCACCTCCTGCACATGATTGGGAACCTTTACACCGCGCCATTCGCGCAGCAGCGTGCCATCGGCACCGATCACGAAGGTCGATCGTTCGATCCCCCGGACCTGTTTGCCGTACATGTTCTTCATTTTCATCACGCCAAACAGCTCGCACAGCGCTTCATCCGGATCGCTGATCAACTCGAACGGCAGTTCGAGCTTGGCCTTGAAGCCTTCATGCGATTTGAGGCTGTCGCGTGAGATGCCCAAGACGACCGCGGAGGCCTTCACGAACTGTGCGTGAACATCCCGAAAGCCAGCACTTTCAGTGGTGCAGCCGGGGGTGTTGTCCTTGGGGTAGAAGTACAGCACCAGCTTCTTGCCTGGGTGCTGTGAGGAGTCGAAGGGGCCGCCGGTGGCTGCGGCAGAAAAGGCAGGAACCGTGTTTCCGATACTGACCGTCACCTGGACTTCCTCCTCGTCGATTCGGTCGACGATAGCACAGGCTTCATGCCTCAAATCAACAGGACTGCAGCCAGCACCTTGCGACCTTCTGTCATGAGAATGTTGTAGGTGCGGCAGGCTGCGCCGGTGTCCATCGACTCGATTCCGATGCGCCGCTGCGCCAAAGCAGTGGTCAGTCGCGGGTGCACGAAGCGCTGTCTGGCCCCGGTTCCGAGCAGCACGACTTCAGGCTCATGCTCGATGAGCCCTTCGAAGTGATCTGCCGTCAAGTCATCGAACTGCACGGCCCCCCAGGGCAGCACCAGTGATTCGGGCTGGATCAGCACTGCCTTCTCATAGCGCTGCGCATTGATCTCGATGTAGCCGGGGCCGTAGGCGGTGACGGTGTTCAGTGATTGCGGCCGGTTTGCGTGAAGCTTCATGATCCCGTTCCCGATTCGGGTCGACGCCCGGAAAGCCCTTGAAAATACGATACATTATCGGTTTTTTCGGGAAAAACCTGCAGCTCGCCTGTGGCATCCCGAAGCAGTTCTCTCCAGGATCGCCCCCATGAGCTCCGAGCGCGAATTCTCCCGCATCAGCCGCCTTCCCCCCTACGTCTTCAACATCACTGCCGAGCTCAAGATGGCTGCTCGCCGCCGTGGTGAAGACATCATCGACATGAGCATGGGCAACCCGGACGGCCCCACGCCGCAGCACATCGTCGACAAACTGGTCGAAGCCTCGATGCGCCCGACCACCCATGGTTATTCGGTCTCCAAAGGCATCCCGCGACTGCGCAAGGCCATCACCGACTGGTACCAGCGCCGCTATGCGGTCGAGCTCGATCCCGATTCCGAAGCGATCGTCACCATCGGTTCCAAGGAAGGCCTGGCTCACCTCATGCTGGCCACGCTCGATCGGGGCGACACCGTGCTGGTGCCCAATCCGAGCTACCCCATCCACATCTATGGTGCGGTGATCGCGGGCGCAGACATCCGCTCGGTGCGCATGACCCCGGGTGTCGATTTCTTCGATGAACTGGAACGCGCGATTCGCGAGTCGATTCCCAAGCCCAAGATGATGATCCTCGGGTTTCCGAGCAACCCGACCGCGCAGTGCGTCGAGCTCGAATTTTTCGAGCGTGTGGTGGCGCTGGCCCGTCAGCACAACATCCTGGTCGTCCATGACCTCGCCTACGCCGACATCACCTTTGATGGTTATGTGGCGCCCTCGATCATGCAGGTGCCAGGGGCGCGCGATGTGGCCGTCGAGTTCTTCACCATGAGCAAGAGCTACAACATGGCCGGTTGGCGGGTCGGGTTCATGGTCGGCAACAAGGAACTGGTCAATGCGCTGGCTCGCATCAAGAGCTACCACGACTACGGCACCTTCACCCCGATCCAGGTCGCCTCGATCGCCGCACTCGATGGCCCGCAAGACGACGTGATCGAGATTCGCAACACCTATCAGAACCGGCGCGATGTGCTGGCTCGGGGCCTGCATGAGGCCGGCTGGATGGTCGAAGTACCCCGCGCCTCGATGTACATCTGGGCGGAAATCCCCGAGCCGTATCGCGCTGCCGGTTCGCTTGAATTTGCCAAGCGTCTGCTGTCCGAGGCCAAGGTTGCGGTGTCGCCCGGAATCGGGTTTGGCGATTACGGCGACGGGCATGTCCGGTTTGCACTCATCGAGAACGAACAGCGCATCAGACAGGCCGTCCGGGGCATCAAGGAGATGTTCCGCAAGGATGGCCTGATTGCCAGGGCAGCCGCCTGAGGACCTTCACGTGAACACGACTTCGAACAAGAGTGGCCAGGCCGCATCGCGCCTGGGTCCGGTCCGTGTCGGGCTGCTGGGTATCGGGACGGTGGGTGCTGGAACCTTTTCTGTCCTGACGCGGAATCAGAACGAGATCACGCGTCGTGCCGGGCGCGGCATCGAGATCGCTGCGGTCGCAGACCTGGAT
Organism: uncultured Burkholderiales bacterium; assembly: GCA_903923345.1. Taxonomy (GTDB): domain Bacteria; phylum Pseudomonadota; class Gammaproteobacteria; order Burkholderiales; family Burkholderiaceae_E; genus UBA4615. The sequence goes on from CAIXXI010000195.1 coordinate 3,459, forward strand.
GTGGCCCGTGCCCGGGAGATCGTCGGTGACCGTGCGCAGGTTGTCGGCGATGCTTTTGCGCTGGTGAAGGATCCTTCAATCGACGTGGTGGTCGAGTTGA
>CAIXXI010000196.1 GCA_903923345.1 uncultured Burkholderiales bacterium
ATTCAATCTTGTTTTTCTTGAAGAGAAACTCGATGCCCTTGGTCATCTTGGAGACCACAGCATCCTTGCGAGCCTGCATCTTCGCCACATCCACTTTGGCACCCGAAACCGTGATGCCGTGATCGCCGAAGTGATGCAAGGCGTCTTCGTACTTTTCACTGGACGCCAAGAGTGCTTTGGACGGGATGCAGCCCACATTCAGGCAGGTGCCGCCGAGTGCCAACTCTCCGTTCGGGCTGACCCATTTCTCTGCGCAGGCGACCCGAAGGCCGAGCTGCGCAGCACGAATCGAGGCGATATAGCCAGCAGGCCCGGCACCGACCACGACAACATCAAACACTTCGCTTGCCATCACGACTCCTTACAGGTCCAACAGCAATCGGGCAGGATCTTCGAGTGCATCCTTGATGGCCACCAGGAAAAGGACAGCCTCCCGGCCGTCGATGATCCGATGGTCATAGGACAAGGCGAGGTAGTTCATCGGCCGGATCACGATCTGACCGTTCTCGACAACCGCCCGATCCTTGGTCGCATGCACACCCAGGATGGCTGATTGAGGCGGATTGATGATGGGCGTCGACAGCATCGACCCGAACACGCCGCCATTCGAGATGGAGAAGGTGCCGCCGGAGAGCTCTTCCAGACCGAGCTTGCCGTCCTGGGCCCGTTTGCCGTACTCAGCGATCGTGTTTTCAATCTGGGAAAAATTCATCTGATCAACATTGCGAACCACCGGAACGACCAGCCCCCGGGGCGAACCGACCGCCACGCCGATATCGAAGTAGCCGTGGTAGACGATATCGGTGCCGTCGATCGAGGCATTGACGACCGGATATTTCTTGAGGGCATGAACCGCTGCCTTCACGAAGAAGCTCATGAAACCCAGCCGCACGCCGTGCTCTTTCTCGAAGCGCTCCTGGTACTTCTTGCGCAGGTCCATGACCGGCTGCATGTTGACTTCATTGAAGGTGGTCAGGATCGCGTTGGTCGCCTGCGACTGCAGCAGGCGCTCAGCCACCCGCTGCCGCAAGCGCGACATCGCAACGCGCTGCTCCGGACGCCCCTGGATCAGCTTGTTCGGATCGATCGGCGCGCCCACAGCCGGCAGGCTGGCCGTCGGTACACCGGTCGGAATGGCGGCGGTCGGTGCTGCCACCGGTGCCGGTCGAGCGCCTGAAGCCACGGCTCCAATGACATCGCCTTTCGTGACCCGGCCATCACGACCGGTGCCAGACACATCACTCGCCGTCAGACCGGATTCGGCCAGCATCTTTGCCGCGGCGGGCATCGCAACCCCGGCTTTTGAGCCGCCGACAGCGGCAGCCGTCGCTTGCGAGGCCACTGCAACGGCTGGCTGCGCCGCTTGAGCCGCAGCAGGCGCGGCCGATGCGCCGGCCTTGGCGTCGGTATCGATGATCGCGATCACCTCGCCCGACACGACCGTACCGCCATCGCCCTTGATGACCTGGGTGAGCACACCGCCCTCGGGCGCGGGCAATTCCAGCACGACCTTGTCGGTTTCGATATCGATCAGGTTTTGATCACGCTGCACGGCCTGGCCCGGCTGAAGGTGCCATTGCAGCAGGGTGGCTTCCGCAACCGATTCGGACAGTTGCGGCACTTTCACTTCGATCAATGCCATGTCAGGAGGCCTTCTTTGATTTTGATTTGGGCGCTTCACCAAGCGCTGCCGCCAGCAGTTCCTTCTGCTGGGCGTAATGTTTGTCGTAGTAACCGACCGCTGGGGATGCGGAGGCCGGCCGCCCTGCGTACGACAGGCGCTGTCCGTCCTTGAGCGCTTCTGCAATGTGATGCTGAACGAAGAACCAGGCCCCCTGGTTCTGCGGTTCGTCTTGGCACCAGGTCACCTGAACCAGATTCGGATACTTGCGAAGCTCGGCTTCAAGGGCTTTGTGCGGGAAGGGATACAGCTGCTCCACGCGCAGCACTGCGGTGTCGACCAGCTCCCGCTCACGGCGGGCGTTGACCAGGTCGTAGTAGACCTTGCCCGAGCACAGCACCAGCTTGCGAACCGCTGAAGGCTCGATGGCAGCATCGGCTTCGCCGATCACGGTATGGAAGCTGCCGCGGGCCAGATCCTGCAAGGGCGACACTGCGTCCTTGTTTCTGAGCAGCGACTTAGGCGTCATGATCACCAGCGGCTTCCGAAACGGGCGGATCATCTGCCGGCGCAGCAGGTGGAAGATCTGAGCCGGTGTGGTCGGCTGACAAACCTGCATGTTGTTCTCGGCGCACAGCTGCAGGAATCGCTCGAGCCGTGCAGATGAATGCTCCGGCCCCTGCCCTTCATAGCCGTGCGGCAGCATCATGGTCAGTCCGCATGAGCGACCCCATTTGGTCTCGCCCGAGGAGATGAACTGGTCGATGACCACCTGCGCGCCGTTGACGAAGTCACCGAACTGCGCTTCCCAAATCACCAGGGCATTGGGCTCAGCGGTGGCGTAGCCGTATTCGAAGCCCAGCACTGCCTCCTCGGACAGCACTGAATCGATCACGGTAAAGCCGCCCTGGGACTCTGCAACATGCTCCAGAGGAATGTAGTAGCCAGAATCCCAACGCTCGCGGTTCTGATCATGGAGCACCGCGTGACGATGGGTGAACGTGCCTCGCCCGGAATCCTGTCCCGACAGCCTGACTGCATAGCCGGCAGCCAGCAGCGTCGCAAACCCGAGGTGTTCGCCCATGCCCCAGTCGAGCATGGCCTCGCCTTTACCCATCGCGCGCCGGTCAGCCACCACTTTCTGGACCAGCGGATGCAGCTTGAGCGACTCAGGCATGGTGGTGATGCGTTCGGCAACACGCTTGAGCTCTGCGATCGGCACCGCCGTGTCGGCCGCATCCGTCCACTTGCGATTCAATAAGGGCATCCAGTCGACCGCGAGCTTGCTCTTGAAGTTCGAGATCACCGGATCCGAAGTGTGGCGACCGGCATCCATCGCGGCACGGAAGGCTTTGACCAGTTCATCGCCTTCGCCCTTGGACAGCACGCCCTGGGCTTCGAGCTTGTCTGCGTACAACTTGCGGGTGCCCGGATGCTCGCCAATCTTCTTGTACATCAGGGGTTGGGTCATCGCCGGCGTGTCCTGCTCGTTATGGCCGAGCTTACGGAAACACACGGTGTCAACGACCACGTCCTTGTGGAACTGCGCACGGAAATCCATGGCCAGGCGAGTCGCAAAGACCACGGCCTCAGGGTCGTCGCCGTTCACATGAAAGACCGGTGCCTCGATCATCTTGACCACGTCTGAGCAATAGATCGTCGAACGCGTGTCGCGGGGATCCGAAGTCGTGAAACCGATCTGGTTGTTGATCACGATGTGCACCGTGCCGCCCGTGCCATAGCCACGCGTCTGAGCCAGGTTGAGCGTCTCCATCACGACGCCTTGTCCGGCAAACGCTGCGTCTCCATGCACCAGCACAGACAGAACCTGCTTGCAGTCGACATCGCCGCGACGGTCCTGTCGGGCACGCGTCGATCCCTCGACCACCGGATTGACGATTTCCAGGTGGGAGGGGTTGAACGCAAGCGACAGATGCACCGGGCCACCCGGCGTCGAGACATCACTGGAAAAGCCCTGGTGGTACTTCACGTCGCCAGAGGGCAGGTCTTCTGCGTGATGGCCCTCGAACTCAGCAAACAGATCGGCAGGCATCTTGCCCAGGGTATTGACCAGCACATTCAAACGGCCGCGGTGGGCCATGCCGATCACAAACTCCTGGATGCCCTGCTCGCCCCCGTGCTGGACGATCTCGTCCATCGACGCGATAAAACTTTCCCCACCTTCGAGGGAGAAGCGCTTCTGCCCGACATAGCGGGTATGCAGATATTTCTCGAGGCCCTCGG
>CAIXXI010000197.1 GCA_903923345.1 uncultured Burkholderiales bacterium
ATCGGTGCGGCGCGTGAACATTGATTCGCCATAAAACATGCGGCCGATCGACACGCCATACAGGCCACCAACCAACTCGCCGTTTTCCCGGACTTCGACTGAATGGGCTTGCCCGGCGCGATGCAGCCCGACATAGGCTGAGACGATCGCCGGGGTGATCCAGGTGCCATCCTGGTCAGGACGGGGTTCTGAGCAGGCCTGCATGACCGACTCGAAGGCAGTGTCCAGGCTGACCGTCCAGATCGGCTCGCGATGGAGCCTCCTTAATGTCTTGGTCAGCGAACGGGTGATTCGGAACTCTTCCGTGAACAGCACCATTCTTGGGTCGGGCGACCACCACAGCACCGGCTGGCCCGCGCTGTACCAGGGAAAGATGCCGCCTCGATACGCCTCCAGGAGACGCTGAGGTGAGAGGTCCCGGCCGGCGGCGACCAGCCCGTTCGGTTCGTCCCGCGCTGTCCGTGCCGCGGGCAGCGGCTGATCCGCCTCGATCCAGGTCAGCGGCGCACGCACGGCGACTCAGGCCCCGGGACGAGGCTCGTAACGGATCGCGCTGGTGTGGAGGTCGAATCGTCCGCTGCGCCGATCTTCAAAGAACCACTTCAGCGTCTGACCCACGGTGCGAAAGGCGATCTGATCCCAGGGAATCTCATGCTCGTCGAACAAGGCCGCTTCGAGGCTTTCCGGTCCGGGCACGAAATCCAGATGCAGCAGTTCGGCGCGGTAAAACAGATGAACCTGCTCGACATGGGGCACGTCGATCATGGAAAACAGGCCGCCCAGATCGATCCGCGCACCGGCTTCTTCGAGTGTTTCGCGGGAGGCCCCTTCACCGGCGGTTTCACCGTTTTCCATGAAGCCGGCCGGCAAGGTCCAGTAGCCGTGACGCGGCTCGATCGCTCGGCGGCACAGCAGCACCTTTGCTTCCCAGGTCGTGACCGTTCCGACCACCATGCGCGGATTCTGGTAGTGGATCGCCTTGCAGTTCAGACAGCAATAGCGCTTGCGGTTATCGCCAGCCGGAATTTCATAGACAACCGGCTGCGCGCAGCTCGAACAGAATTTCATGCGAGGGACCTGGAAATGGGCTGATCCAGTGTAGCAAAGCGCGCCGCCCACCTGCCGATGCTGCCGTCGTGACAGCCATCGGGTTTGCAGTCTGATGACAAAACCTGTTATAGTCTTTGTCTTCCGGACGCGGGGTGGAGCAGTCTGGCAGCTCGTCGGGCTCATAACCCGAAGGTCGCAGGTTCAAATCCTGCCCCCGCAACCACCGCGGCCTGTGCAGTCAGCTTCAGGCCTGCCCCGGGTCAATGCCCGGTTGTGAACTGTTCAACCGCAACGCATGCTATTTCGCCGGACTTCAATGTCCCTGGCCGGTCGTGGCGACACCGGAAACGTTCCCTCACCGAGACCGTGGCGCCCTGACCGGGCCACTTGAACGACAAGGCTCTGACCGCGTGATGAACACCGCGGAAGTCAAGCGCATTATCGAGGCGGCATTGCTGTGCGCTCAACAGCCCATGCCCTTGGCCGACCTGCGTCGGCTGTTCGCCGAAGATTTCGAGATCGGCGCCGACACCGTTCGGGCCCTTCTCGAAGAATTGCGTGCCGACTGGCAGGGGCGAGGTGTTGAGTTGATTGCGCTGTCTGCCGGCTGGCGCTTTCAGAGCACACCGGATGTGGCGCGTTTCATCGAGCGCCTGCATCCGGAAAAACCGCCCCGCTACTCGCGGGCCGTGCTTGAGACCCTGGCCATCATCGCCTACCGCCAACCCGTCACGCGCGGCGATATCGAGGAAATCAGAGGGGTCACGGTTTCGGCTCACATCATCAAGACCCTGGAAGATCGGGGCTGGATCGAGGTGATCGGGACCAAGGACGTCATTGGACGTCCTTCACTGTTTGCAACCACTCAGCGCTTTCTCGATGACCTCGGCTTGCGCAACCTGAGGGATCTGCCCTCGCTTGATGCGGATGTGCCGATTGCCGATGCGATCGGGCAACGGATGATCGATTTCTCGGAGCCGCCGACCGAGGCCACCCCACCGAACACTGACGAAGACGCCCATGACCGACCCTCAGCAGCCGACTGATTCTCCCGAAGCGCCCGTGACCGACGGCGACGCGCCCGCAGCGCGCCGACGGCCCCGCAGCCGAAGGCGTGATCAGCCCTCCGGGTCGGAGCAGGCCCCGCTTGCTCAGGCAGGCGCGGGCTCATCTGGGGGCGAGCC
>CAIXXI010000198.1 GCA_903923345.1 uncultured Burkholderiales bacterium
CGCATGCTGGCCGAACGCGGCTGTCGCGTGACCGTTTTGCCTGCCCAGTCGGGTTCCAAGGAGGCGCTGGCGCTGAAGCCGGACGGCATTTTCCTGTCCAACGGCCCGGGCGACCCGGAACCCTGCGATTACGCGATTGCCGCAGCCCGCGACCTCATCGAATCCGGCGTGCCCACCTTCGGCATCTGCCTGGGGCATCAGATCATGGGCCTGGCTTCAGGCGCGCGCACGCTGAAGATGAAGTTCGGCCATCACGGCGGCAACCATCCGGTCAAGGATCTCGAGACCGCGCAGGTCCTGATCACCAGCCAGAATCACGGATTCGCAGTCGACCCCGACAGCCTGCCCGCCCACCTGAAGGTCACGCATGTGTCGTTGTTCGATCAGTCCATCCAGGGCCTGGCCCGAACCGACCGGCCGGCATTCTGCTTCCAGGGCCATCCCGAGGCGAGCCCCGGCCCGCACGATATCGCCTACCTCTTCGACCGTTTCGTCGGCCTGATGTCGAAGGCTGCCTGACATGCCCAAGCGTACAGACCTCAAAAGCATCCTCATCATCGGCGCCGGCCCGATCGTCATCGGTCAGGCCTGCGAATTCGACTACTCCGGCGCACAGGCCTGCAAGGCGCTGCGCCAGGAAGGCTTCCGCGTTATCCTGGTCAACAGCAACCCGGCCACGATCATGACCGACCCGGAGACCGCCGATGTCACCTACATCGAGCCGATCACCTGGCAGGTCGTCGAGCGCATCATCGAAACCGAGCGCCCCGACGCGGTGTTGCCCACGATGGGCGGCCAGACCGCGCTCAATTGCGCACTGGATCTGCACCGTCATGGCGTGCTGGACAAATACGGCTGCGAACTGATCGGCGCCTCGCCCGAGGCCATCGACAAAGCCGAAGACCGGCAGAAGTTCAAGGAAGCGATGACCCGTATCGGCCTGGGCTCGGCCCGGTCCGGCATTGCCCATTCACTCGAAGAAGCCTGGGCAGTGCAGAAATCCCTGGGCTTTCCCTCGATCATCCGACCCAGCTTCACGCTCGGCGGCACGGGTGGCGGCATCGCATACAACGCCGAAGAATTCGAGACGATCTGCAAGCGCGGCCTGGAGGCCTCGCCCACCAGCGAACTGTTGATCGAAGAGTCGCTGATCGGCTGGAAGGAATTCGAGATGGAGGTGGTGCGCGACTCGCGCGACAACTGCATCATCGTCTGCTCCATCGAGAACCTCGACCCGATGGGCATCCATACCGGCGACTCGATCACGGTCGCGCCGGCGCAGACCCTGACCGACAAGGAATACCAGCTGATGCGCAATGCCTCGATCGCGATCCTGCGAGAGATCGGCGTTGACACCGGTGGCTCGAATGTCCAGTTTGCGATCGACCCCAAGACCGGCCGCATGATCGTGATCGAGATGAACCCTCGCGTGTCGCGCTCATCTGCCCTCGCATCCAAGGCGACTGGCTTTCCGATCGCCAAGGTCGCGGCCAAGCTCGCGGTCGGCTACACCCTCGATGAGCTTCGCAACGAAATCACCGGCGGGGCCACGCCGGCCTCGTTCGAGCCGACCATCGACTATGTGGTCACCAAGGTGCCGCGCTTTGCCTTCGAAAAATTCCCGCAGGCCGACAGCCACCTGACCACACAAATGAAGTCGGTGGGCGAAGTGATGGCCATCGGCCGCACCTTCCAGGAGAGTTTCCAGAAGGCGCTGCGTGGACTGGAAGTCGGTGTCGACGGCATGAACCAGAAGACCACTGACCGCGAGACCATCGAAGAAGAACTGGGCGAGCCGGGCCCCGAGCGGATCTGGTATGTCGGTGATGCCTTTGCCCAGGGATTCACCCTGGACGAAGTCCACGAACTGACCCACATCGACCCCTGGTTCCTCGCGCAGATCGAGGAAATCATCAAGCTCGAGCTGGAAGTCGAGAAACAGACCCTGGGCGACCTCGATCGCGACACCCTGCGCTTTCTCAAGAAAAAGGGGTTTTCCGATCGCCGTCTTGCTTACCTGATCGACAGCACCGAGGCCGAGGTGCGCAAGCTGCGCTGGAATCTCGGCGTGCGGCCGGTCTTCAAGCGGGTCGATACCTGTGCGGCCGAGTTCGCCACCTCGACCGCCTACCTGTACTCCACCTACGAAGATGAATGCGAAGCCCAACCCACCGATCGCAAGAAGATCATGGTGCTGGGCGGTGGCCCCAACCGCATCGGGCAGGGCATCGAGTTCGACTACTGCTGCGTGCATGCCGCATTTGCGCTGCGCGAGCGCGGGTTCGAGACCATCATGGTCAACTGCAACCCGGAAACCGTCTCAACCGACTTCGACACCTCCGATCGCCTGTATTTCGAGCCGCTGACCCTCGAAGACGTGCTCGAGATCGTCGAGACCGAAAAGCCGGTCGGTGTGATCGTCCAGTACGGCGGACAGACGCCGCTCAAGCTCGCCAAGCCCCTCGAGGCAGCAGGCGTGCCGATCATCGGCACCAGTCCCGAGTCCATCGACATCGCCGAAGACCGTGAGCGTTTCCAGAAGCTGCTGGTCAAGCTCAACCTGCATCAGCCGCCCAACCGCACGGCACGCACTGAAGCTGAGGCGCTCGCCTTGGCTCAGGAGATCGGCTATCCGATGGTGGTGCGGCCAAGCTATGTCCTGGGCGGCCGGGCGATGGAAATCGTCCATGATCAGCGTGATCTCGAGCGCTATATGCGCGAGGCGGTCAAGGTTTCCAATGACAGCCCGGTGCTGCTCGATCGCTTCCTGAACGATGCCATCGAAGTCGACGTTGATTGCATCGCCGATGGCGAACGCGTGCTGATCGGCGGTGTGATGGAGCACATCGAGCAGGCCGGCGTGCATTCGGGCGATTCAGCCTGTTCGCTGCCGCCGTATTCGCTGTCGCCCGATCTGGTGGTCGAGCTCAAGCGCCAGACCGAACTCATGGCCCGGGCACTGAAAGTCGTCGGACTGATGAATGTGCAGTTCGCGATCCAGGAAAATGCCAGTGGCGAATCGACCGTCTTTGTACTCGAGGTGAATCCGCGTGCCTCGCGCACGGTGCCCTTCGTGTCCAAGGCGACCGGCATCCAATTGGCCAAGGTGGCTGCGGTGGCGATGGTCGGCGTGACGCTGGCCGAGCAGGGCGTGACCCGTGAGGTCGTGCCCGACTACTTCTCGGTCAAGGAAGCGGTCTTCCCCTTCGTGAAATTCCCGGGCGTCGACACCATCCTGGGCCCGGAAATGAAGTCGACCGGCGAAGTGATGGGCGTGGGTTACACCTTCGCCGAAGCCTTCGTCAAATCACAACTCGGCGCGGGCGTGAAGCTGCCCACCGAGGGCGGCGCATTCATCTCGGTCAAGGGCACTGACAAATCCCGTGCGGTCGAGTGCGCGCAGGGCCTGCATGAAATGGGCTTCACCCTGATCGCCACCCGCGGCACTGCAGTGGCGATTGCCGCCGCCGGCCTGCCGGTCAAGTCAGTGCACAAGATCCAGGAAGGCCGCCCGAATGTGGTCGACATGATGAAGAACGGCGAGATCTCGCTGGTGATCAACAGTGTCGAGGAAAAGCGCAGTGCGATCGCCGACTCCCGGGCACTGCGCACCACCGCGCTGGCACAACGCATCACCTACTACACGACCATCGCAGGCGCACTCGCCGCCGTCCAGGGCATGCGCCACGTGCGCGGCCTCGAGGTTTATTCGGTGCAGGCGCTGCACCGTTCGCTTGAAGGAAAAGCTGCATGAGCACCATTCCCCTGACCGTTCGAGGCGCTCAACTGCTCAAGGACGAACTCCACCGACTCAAGCATGTCGAGCGCCCGTCGGTGATCGTCGCGATTGCCGAAGCCCGTGCTCAGGGTGATCTCTCGGAGAATGCCGAGTACGACGCGGCCAAGGAAAAGCAGGGCTTCATCGAGGGCCGCATTGCTGAACTCGAGGGCAAGCTGTCGTCGGCGCAGATCATTGACCCGTCCACACTCGACACCGACGGTCGCATCGTCTTCGGCGCAACCATCGATCTCGAGGACCTCGAGTCAGGCGAGAA
>CAIXXI010000199.1 GCA_903923345.1 uncultured Burkholderiales bacterium
CGCCACACCACTGAGCACGGCGCTGGGCACTGAGATGGCCAGCGCGCAGGGGCTGGCTGCCACCAGCACCGCCATGGCCCGGTAGAAGCTGGCTGAGAACGGTTCATCCACCACCACCCAGGCGAACAGCAGCAACAGCACCAGGCCCAGCACCAGCGGAACGAACACGCGCGCGAAGCGTTCAGTGAAGGTCTGAGTCGGTGAGCGTTGGGTTTCGGCCTCGGTGACCAGCCGCACCATGCGCGCCATGGTGGATTCGCTGCTCAGGCGCGCCACCACCACCTCCAGAGCCCCCCGTCCATTGAGGCTGCCGGCGAACACGCGGTGCTTTGCAGGCAGGCGGGCGAAGTCGGTCAGCGCTGTCTGAGGTGAACTGACAGGCAGCTTTTCCACGGGCAGGCTCTCGCCGGTGATCGGGGCCTGATTCACGCTGCTCTGGCCAGCCAGCACAAAGCCATCGGCAGGAAAGCGTTCATTGGGCTTGACCAGAATCTGGTCGCCGGGGCGCAGGGTGGCCACGTTCACTTCTCGGGTGTGTTCGCCCTCGCGAAGGGTGGCACGTTCGGGGGCAACCTGGGCCAGGGCATCTGCAACGACATTCGATGGGTCCAGCGCGTTCGCAGGCGGGCTCGCACTGCCATTCAAGGGTTCCAGCGCGCTTGCGGTGGAATCGACATCGGCACTGGACGGATTCAGTGAAGTCTCTGGAGCGTCCGCAGCAGCATCCGATTGCCACGTGTCCGTCTGCTGCTCCGCCTCAGATGAGGTGATCGTAGGGTGACCGGGTAGATTGATGATGATCGTCGCAGGCTCTTCCTCAGGCTTTGGCCCGTCGATCGCGGGCATCGGCTCGGTTCGCGGCGGCCAATCCACATAAGTCAGTGTGTCGATGCCCGAAAAGACGTGCTGGCAGCGACCGCATCGAACCAGACCGCGTCGCAATTTCAGCTGATCCGGAACGACCTTGAAACTGGTCTTGCATTGCGGGCAGGTGGTCGCGAGGGTCATCGCGATTCAGGTGCGAGGTTTGTGAGCGGCCAGACAAGCCCAGCCCTGCATGACATCGGCCACCGACAACGGCAGGTGAGCCGCATAGGCTGCGGACACGTCCTCGATCTGGCGCTCGAGCACGCCACTGATCACCAGCCATCCGCCCGGGCGCACCAGCTGACACAGCATCGGGGCAAGCACCTTGAGTGGGCTCGACAGGATGTTGGCCACCACGATGTCGGCAGCCGGTGGGGGCGGTTGGTCAGTGCCCAGGACATGGAGCTCGACCCGGTTGATCGCGGCGTTGTCGCGGCTTGCCCGAAGGGCCTGCGGGTCGATGTCGATGGCAGTGACCGTTGATGCGCCGAGTTTGGCAGCTGCAATCGCCAGAATGCCCGATCCGCAGCCGTAATCGATCACCGTGCTGCCGGAAGTCAGATGCGCCTCGAGCCACTGAAGACACAAGCGGGTGGTGGGATGGCTGCCGGTTCCGAAGGCCAGCCCCGGATCGAGCACGATCGGGATCCTCTGGCCGGCTGCGGTGTTATGCCAACTGGGTGTGATCACCAGCCGGTCACCGATCTCGATCGGGTCGAACTGCGACTGCGTGAGCCGGACCCAGTCCTGATCGGCGACGGTACGGATCGTTTGGACGGGCGGCACAGGACGCGACAACAGATGGGCAGCCCGGGCCAGCACCTGTTGCGGGTCTTCGTGCTCCTCGATCAGCGCTGACAGCAGGGTGCGCTGCCAACCGGGCACGGTGGCGGCTGCCGCGCCCGGCATGCCGGGCTCGCCATACTGGGGCTGCTCGTCGGGGGATTCCGCGTCGGCGTCGTCTGCCTGCACCGACAAGGCACCCGCTTCGAGCAGTGCATCGCTCCAGGGTTCTGCCTCCGGCTGGCCGACTTCAATCACCAGTTCGTGCCAGCCTGCCATATCAGTGTCCGCGGCTTCAGTGGTTGCGCTGAGCCAGCTTGTTTTCGAGGTAATGGATCGAGGTGCCACCTGCCACGAAACTCGAGTCGGCCAGGAGGTCGCGGTGCAGCGGCAGGTTGGTCTGGATGCCTTCGACCACCATCTCGGAGAGCGCAATCCGCATGCGACGCAGCGCCTGATCGCGGGTATCGCCGGTGGCGATCACCTTGCCAATCATCGAATCGTAGTTGGGCGGCACGAAGTAGTTGGCATAGGCGTGCGAATCGACCCGGATACCGGGGCCTCCAGGTGGATGCCAGCTGGTGATGCGCCCCGGTGAGGGCGTGAACTTGAACGGGTCCTCGGCGTTGATCCGGCATTCGATGGCGTGGCCTCGAATGACGATATCGCGCTGGCGGAATCGCAGCTTCTCGCCGCTGGCGATTCGAATCTGCTCCTGAACGATGTCGATCCCGGTGATCTGCTCGGTGACCGGATGCTCAACCTGCACGCGCGTGTTCATTTCGATGAAGTAGAACTCGCCATCCTCGAACAGGAACTCGAAGGTACCGGCGCCCCGATAGCCGATCTTGCGGCAGGCATCGGCACAGCGCGCGCCGATCCGATCGATCAGTCGGCGGCTGATGCCCGGTGCCGGGGCTTCTTCGATCACCTTCTGATGACGGCGCTGCATCGAGCAATCCCGCTCGCCGAGGTAGACCGCGTTGCGGTGCTCGTCGGCCAGGACCTGGATTTCGATATGGCGCGGGTTTTCCAGAAACTTCTCGAGATAGACGTTCGGATTGCCGAAGGCAGCCCCTGCTTCGGCGCGAGTGGTGGTCACGGCATTCAGCAAGGCGGCCTCGGTATTGACCACGCGCATGCCCCGCCCGCCGCCACCGC
>CAIXXI010000200.1 GCA_903923345.1 uncultured Burkholderiales bacterium
CGGGGCATCAAGGAGATGTTCCGCAAGGATGGCCTGATTGCCAGGGCAGCCGCCTGAGGACCTTCACGTGAACACGACTTCGAACAAGAGTGGCCAGGCCTCATCGCGCCTGGGTCCGGTCCGTGTCGGGCTGCTGGGCATCGGGACGGTGGGCGCCGGAACCTTTTCCGTCCTGACCCGGAACCAGAACGAGATCACGCGTCGCGCCGGGCGGGGCATCGAGATCGCTGCGGTCGCAGACCTCGATGTGGCCCGTGCCCGCGAGATCGTCGGTGACCGTGCGCAGGTTGTCGGCGATGCTTTTGCGCTGGTGAAGGATCCTTCAATCGACGTGGTGGTCGAGTTGATCGGCGGCTATGGTGTGGCCCGCGAACTGGTCATGCAGGCGATCCAGAACGGCAAGCATGTGGTCACCGCCAACAAGGCCTTGCTGGCGGTACATGGCAACGAGATCTTTGCGGCAGCCCGCGAAAAGGGCGTGATGGTGGCCTTCGAAGCGGCCGTCGCCGGCGGGATTCCGATCATCAAGGCGCTGCGTGAAGGCCTCACCGCCAATCGCATTGAATGGATTGCCGGCATCATCAACGGCACCACGAATTTCATCCTCTCCGAGATGCGCGAGAAGGGCTCGTCTTTTGAGTCCGTGCTCAAGGAGGCTCAGCGCCTGGGCTACGCCGAGGCCGATCCGACCTTCGACATCGAAGGCGTCGATGCCGCCCACAAGGCGACCATCATGTCGGCGATCGCCTTCGGGATTCCGGTGCAGTTCGATCGCGCGCACGTAGAAGGCATTGCGTCGCTGCAGGCCGAGGACATCCGCTACGCCGAGCAGCTCGGCTATCGCATCAAGCTGCTGGGCATCACCCGGCGGCGCGAGCAGGGCATCGAATTGCGGGTGCATCCGACGCTGATTCCCACCAAGCGCCTGATCGCCAACGTCGAAGGCGCGATGAACGCGGTCTGGGTCAAGGGCGATGCGGTCGGACACACGATGTACTACGGCAAAGGCGCGGGCGCCGAACCGACCGCCAGCGCAGTGGTGGCCGACCTGGTTGATGTCACCCGCACACTGACCGTCGACCCGGGCAACCGGGTGCCGCACCTGGCCTTCCAGCCGGACGCCATGGCTGATCTGCCGATCCTGCCGATCACCGAGGTTCAGACCGCCTACTACCTGCGCTTGCGGGTGTCCGATCAGACCGGCGTGCTGGCCGATATCACCCGCATCCTGGCGGATGCAAAGATTTCCATCGATGCCGCCCTGCAGCGCGAACCGGCTGAAGGTGAGCAGCAGACCGACATCATTCTTCTCACCCATGTGACGCTGGAGAAGCAGTGCAACGATGCGATCGCTCGCATCGAGGCCTTGCCCACCGTCCTGTCGCGGGTCATCCGGATCCGCCTCGAAGACCTCAACTGAAGGGAAGTCTGCCCCGCTGCGGGCAGACTCAAGTACACGCGATGCGCTATCTCTCGACCCGTGGGGGCATGCCGCCTCAAGCTTTCACCGACATTCTGCTGGGCGGCCTCGCACCCGATGGCGGCCTGGTCGTGCCGCAGCAGTTTCCGCAGATCGATGCGGCCACGCTCGAACAGTGGCGCGCCCTGTCGTATGCGGATCTAGCCTTCGAAATCCTGAGCCGCTACTGCGACGACATCGAGCCTGCGGTCCTGAAACAGTTGCTCAGGGACACCTACACCGCCGAGGTATTCGGATCCGCCGAGATCACCCCGATTCGCACACTCGAGCCCGATTTCCATCTGCTGCAGCTTTCGAACGGGCCCACGCTGGCCTTCAAGGATGTGGCGATGCAATTGCTCGGACGTTTGTTCGAGCATGTCCTGGCGCGCACCGGACAGTCCTTGAACATTCTGGGCGCGACCTCGGGCGATACCGGCAGCGCGGCCGAGTACGCCATGCGCGGGCGACGCGGCGTGAGCGTGTTCATGCTGTCGCCGGCCGGGCGCATGAGCCGATTTCAGACCGCGCAGATGTTTTCGCTGCGGGATGAAAACATCTTCAACATCGCGGTGGATGGCGTCTTCGACGACTGCCAGGACATGGTCAAGGCGGTCTCCAATGACCTGGCCTTCAAGTCGCGTCATGCTATCGGTACGGTCAATTCGATCAACTGGGCGCGCGTGGTGGCGCAGGTCGTCTACTACTTCAAGGCCTGGTTTGCAGTGACGGCCAGCGGGGCGCGCGAGGTGTCGTTTACCGTGCCCAGCGGCAATTTCGGCAATGTGCTGGCTGGTCATATCGCCCGGCGCATGGGCCTGCCAATCCGCAGGCTGGTGGTGGCCACCAATGAAAACGACGTGCTCGACGAATTCTTCAGGACCGGTGTCTACCGGCCGCGCCGCACCGCCGACACCTTCCAGACCAGCAGCCCGTCAATGGACATTTCCAAAGCCTCGAATTTCGAGCGCTTCGTCTGGGATCTGGTCGGTCAGGACTGCGCCCGAACCGCCGCCCTCTGGCGCGAGGTCGATGAGCGTGGCTGGTTCGATCTGCGGGGTACGCCCGAATTCGATCGCATCGCCTCCTTCGGATTTGCCTCGGGCGCAAGCAGCCATGCGCTTCGGGTTCGCACCATTCGCGAGACCGAGCAGCGTTATGGCGTGGTGATCGATCCACACACGGCCGATGGCGTGGCCGTTTCGGCAGCCTGGCGCGAGCCCGGTGTTGCGATGGTCTGTCTGGAAACCGCTTTGCCCGCCAAGTTCGAGGACACCATCATCGAAGCCCTGGGGCGTGAGCCGCAACGTCCGGCGGCCTACGCAGGGATCGAGTCGCTGGCACAGCGATTCACCCTGATGCCGGCCGACGTGCCGATGCTCAAGCGGTATGTCGCGATGCACGCGCCCGCATTGAAGGGCGGCCCGGCCGTCTGACCGGGATTGCTCAAGATGCCGCTAGCAAGCACTGCCGGCTTGAGGGTCATCGGCTTCGCCGGCTTTTCCGGCTCCGGCAAGACCACGCTCATCGAGCAGCTGATACCGCGCTTCGTGGAGCGTGGCCTGCGGGTGTCACTCATCAAGCATGCCCACCATGCCTTTGACATCGACACGCCCGGCAAGGATTCGTATCGGCATCGGCAAGCAGGTGCCAGCGAAGTGCTGATCAGCTCCAACCAGCGCTGGGCACTGATGCATGAGTTGCGCGGCGAGGCCGAGCCTGACCTGCAGATGCAATTGCAGCGCTTTTCACCGTGTGATCTGGTCCTGGTCGAAGGCTACAAGCAGGCGCTGATTCCGAAAATCGAAGTGCATCGGCCTTCGATGGGCCGGTCGCTGCTGCACCCTGCTGACCGGCACATCGTCGCAGTGGCCTCGGATGGTCCGGTGCTCACCGAGCTGCCGGTGCTCGATCTCAATGACTATGATGCGATGACCTCATTCATCATCGCCCGTGTCGGCGTGCCCGACAGCGCAGCGAACCCCGGTGCCCAGTCTGTATGAACCGTCCCGCCTTGCTCGATTTCGACACTGCACTGGGCCAATTGCTCGCCTTGGCGCAGCCGCTGGCCGGACAGACCGATGTGCCCACGGCGCAGGGGCTCGGTCGAGTGCTGGCACAAGACCAGATCTCGAGCCTCGATGTGCCGCCGATGGACAACTCGCAGATGGACGGCTGGGCGGTTCGCCGGGCCGATCTGCTGGCGGGAGGCGAGCTGACAATGTCGCAGCGAATTGCCGCCGGATCGGTGCCGAGTCCGCTGTTGCCTGGCACGGTCGCCCGGGTGTTCACCGGCGCGATGATTCCGCCGGGTGCCGATGCCGTGGTGATGCAGGAACAGGCGCGGCTGGACGGCGAGCGCGTCCACTTTGAGGCCGTGCCCGAGCCGGGTGAGTGGATTCGTCGTGCCGGCGAGGACATCCGTCGGGGCGCGGTTGTGCTGGAGGCCGGCACGCGTCTGAGCCCTCAGGCGCTGGGTCTGGCTGCATCGGTCGGGCTGGCCCGCCTGCCGGTCAAGCCGCGTGTGAAGGTGGCCTGTTTTTTCACCGGGGATGAATTGGCCATGCCGGGCGAGCCACTCAAGCCGGGCGCGATCTACAACTCCAACCGCTTTGTCCTGACGGCGTTGTTGAGCCGGCTGGGCTGCGACGTCACCGACCTGGGGATCGTGCCGGATTCGTTGGAAGCCACCCGTGCGGCCCTGCGCGATGCGGCCGCGGCCAGCGATCTGATCGTGACCAGCGGCGGCATGTCAGTCGGCGAGGAAGACCATGTCAAGCCGGCCCTGCAGGCCGAGGGATCGCTCAAGACCTGGCAGGTGGCCATCAAGCCGGGCAAGCCGCTGGCCTGGGGCGAGGTCAGGCGGGCGCAGGGCGGCAGTGCCCAGTTCATCGGTCTGCCAGGCAATCCGGTGTCCAGTTTCGTGACCTTCCTCTTGTTTGTACGGCCATTCATCCTGCGCATGCAGGGTGCTCGCGAGGACACGGATCGATCGCTTTTGATGCGTGCCGACTTCGACTGGCCCAAACCCGACCGGCGTCGCGAGTTCCTGCGGGCGCGCTTCAATGCAAGCGGCGGTCTCGATCTGTTTGTAAACCAGGGCTCGGGGGTCCTGACGTCCACCGTCTGGGCCGATGGGCTGATCGATAACCCGCCGCAACAGGCCATTGCCCGCGGCGACCGTGTTCGATTCCTGCCATTTTCGGAGTGGCTGTGAGGCTGCGCGTCCTGTACTTCGCCAGCCTGCGTGAGGCGCTCGGCCTGGATCGGGAGGAGCTCGATCTGCCCGATCATGTCCTGACGGCTGCAGCGCTTCGCGAGCATCTGCACGCGCGAGGAGGCCCCTGGGCGCAGGCCTTTGCGCCCGAGCGCACGATCAGGGTGGCGATCGATCAATCGCTTGCCACGCTGGATGCACGCCTGCACGAGGGTGCCGAGTTGGCCTTTTTCCCGCCGGTCACCGGCGGCTGACCCCGGGCTTCGAGATGCCAGTGCGTGTTCAGCAAACTGATTTCGATCTCGGCGCGGAGGTTGCGGCCCTGCGCGCGGGGCGTGCTCAGGTTGGCGCGGTGGCCTGCTTTGTCGGCACCGTGCGCGATCTGAACCAGGGTACCGGCGTCTCCGAGATGTTCCTTGAGCACTATCCGGGCATGACGGAAAAGGCGCTTCAGGTGATCGTCGATGAAGCCTTGAGTCGATGGTCGCTGGATGACGTGCTGGTGATCCACCGGGTGGGCGCCCTGCAGCCGATGGATCAGATCGTGCTGGTGGCTGTCACCTCGGCCCATCGTGGCGAAGCCTTTGCAGCCTGCGAGTTCGTGATCGACTGGCTCAAGACTCAGGCGCCGTTCTGGAAGAAAGAGACCACTGAACAGGGTGCCCGCTGGGTCGATGCACGCGAGTCCGACGATGCGGCTGCCGCCCGATGGGGCCAGGCGCCGGGGCAGGGCGTTCAATGACGCCGGGCGCCGTCATGCCCACCTTGCTGGCGATCGCAGTGGGTGCTGTGCTCGGTGCCTGGGGCCGATGGGGGCTGGCGCTGTGGCTGAATCGCGCCGGTCAGTCGGTGCCAGGGGGCACCTTGGTGGCCAATCTGATCGGCGGACTGCTGATCGGCATGGCGCTGGCAGCATTCGAACGACGCCCGGAGTGGGCCGCAGCCTGGCGACCGTTTTTTGTCACCGGCTTTCTCGGGGCGCTCACCACGTTTTCGACCTTCTCGGCCGAGTCCCTTCAACTCATTCAGCGCGGCGCGATGCTCCAGTCGCTGCTGCACAGTGCGCTGCACTTGTTCGGCTCGCTGTTCGCTGCCGCGCTGGGCTGGCGGCTGATCCGCTGAGCCCGACCTGCTTTCCCAACAGACCCGCCATGAAACCCAGTCAATCTGAAACCCTCGATATCCGCGGCCTGAAGCTGCATTGCAGAAGCTGGGGCGCTCGCACCGCCCCCCTGCTGGTCATGCTGCACGGCTATCAGGATGTCTCCGCCTCATGGCAGTTCACCGTCGATGCACTGGCCCATGACTGGTTCGTGGTGGCCCCGGATTGGCGCGGCTACGGCTTGTCTCAGTGGAGCGGCGCCGACAGCTACTGGTTTGCCGATTATCTCGGCGACCTCGATGCCGTCCTGGAGCACTATTCGCCGGAAAAACCAGTGCGACTGGTTGCGCACAGCATGGGCGCGAATGTCGGTGCGATCTACTGCGGCGTGCGCCCGGAGCGGATCAGCCATTTCGTCAACGTCGATGGATTCGGGCCTCCGGCAACCCGCCAGGATTCGACCCCGCGCCGTCTGGCCAAGTGGCTTGCTCAATTGCGAGACGATGCCCGCCAGCGGCCTTACTCGGATTTCGAGGAGTTCGCCCTGAGGATGCAGTCCGAGAACCCGCGCCTGACGCTTGATCGGGCGCGCTTTCTGGCCCAGCACTGGGGCCAGGAGTTGCCCTCCGGGGGTGTCGAGCGTCGGGCCGACCCGGCGCATAAGCGCATCAATCCGCAGCCGCTGCATCCGGACGATGCACTCGATGTCTGGCGACAGACCCAGGCGGCCGTGTTGTGGGTCGATGGGGCGCAGTCGGGTTTGTGGGGGCGTCTGTCCTCAATGCCCGGAGAATTCGAGCGTCGCTCGATGGCCTATGAACACCTGAGCATCGAGCACATCGAAGACGCTGGCCACAATGTCCATCATGACCAGCCTGAGCAACTGGCTCAGGTGATTGAACGATTCCTCGGGCACTGAGCGGGCGACCCACCCAGGCCCACGCGGAGAGCGATCCTTGAACTTGAACCGATTCCTGAGCGGTGTGCTGGCCGTCAGCCTCCTGGCCCTGTTGCCCAGTGTGCAGGCTGCAAGCCGTTCGACCGAGCGCGGCGCTTCCAAGCCGGCATCCGACTCGTCCGGCAAGAAGTCGGCTGCTTCGGCGGACAAGAAATCCGCACCGTCGACGGCGAACCGGTCCGCTTCGACTTCAAGCGCTAAAAGCGCGTCGTCGCGAGGCGGCGATGCCCGTTCAGCGAAGTCGCAGTCGCGCCAGACCGGGCGTTCGGCCTCACGTGCCGGTCCATCGCGTTCGATCGAGGCGGCTGCGTCCCCGAGCGCAGCCGTCTCGAACACATCGATGCGCCCTGCGGCTGCATTGCTTGCCTCGGCATCAGCAG
>CAIXXI010000201.1 GCA_903923345.1 uncultured Burkholderiales bacterium
ATGATCGCCTCGGGACAGTTGTCCAGGTGCACCAGCACCCGGTCGCCCGGGCGCACGCCACGAGCATGCAGACCGCCTGCAAAGCGCGCGACCGTGTCGGCAAACTGCGCGTAGGTCCAGACGCGTCGGGCCCCGTCGAAGGGGCGCCAGACCAGATACGGGTGGTCGGCTCGCAGGCTGGCCTGCGCGGTGATCAGGGTGCGGATGTCCTGAGCAGCGAAAGGTTGAATATGGCGCGGGGCAAAGGGCGCAGCATCAAGTGGCATGGGCTTCGTCCGGAATCAGTCGGGGTGTTTCAGAAGTGCATCGATGGCGTGCAGGTCCTCGAAGGGTGCATCCGGCCCGCAGGCATCGGCGGGATGGCGATGGGCCAGCATCGGGCGGCGAATCCAGGCGGCCTGCAGGCCGGCCTTGCGCGCTGCGATCACGTCGAGGTGAGGGTCGTCACCCAGATGCAGCACCTCTTCGGGCGCCACATCCGCCAGGCGACAGGCTTCGTGGAACATGCGCGGATCAGGCTTGGCAAAGCCCACCTGGTGTGCGCTGACTGCGGCCAGGAAATAGGGTGACAGCCCCACTTGTGTGAGGTCTGCATTGCCATTGCTGATGGCGATCAAACGGTAGCGTGTGGACCATCTCTGCAACACCGGCAGGACGTCCTCGAAGAAAGTGACGCGCTGTCGGGCCTGCAGGAAGATGGCATAGGCCACCTCAGCCAGGCTCGGGTCTTCCGAAGCCAGCATCATCGCGCGACGCAGGGTCTCGCGACGCAAGAATCCCAGGTCATGCGCCTGCTGCGGATGTTCGGCCATCACTTCCTTGCGAATCGCGGCGCGTGTGTCCGGGCTCAGCAGGGCACCCGTGCGCGGTGCATGTTCGCGCAGCCATTCACCCAGTGTGGCTTCGGCTGCGACCAGGGTGGGGCCGACAGGCCAGAGCGTGTCGTCCAGATCCAGGGTGATGACGCGATAGGTTCGGGAACCGGGCATGGTGGGTCAAGCGGTGGGGCGGCCCGACGCAGGGCGTCGGACATCACAGGGCGCGTCGCACCGTGCAGTAAACGGAACGGGGCCAACGCAATCAAGGGCACAGTAAACCATGAGCACACACCCCACGGCGGCAGCCATGCGCAACGGCCTCTTTGAGATTCCGGATTTCCGTTTCGAATCGGGCGAGTCGATTGACCGACTGCGCCTGGGTTACTCGATCCACGGGCAGATGAATGCCCGACGCGACAACGTGATCCTGGTCATGCCGGGCACCAGCCACGACCGACACGGCGTGCTCGGCCATGTCGGGGTCGATCGCGCCTTCGACACCGATCGGTTCTGCGTGGTCTGCAGCGATTCCATCGGTGGGGGTGCATCGTCCGGACCGGCTGATGGCCTGCGCGGAGCATTCCCGCGCTACAGCATCCGCGACATGGTGCATGCCCAGCACCGCATGGTCCGCGAGGGACTCGGCCTGGGCGACACGCCGCTGCATGCGGTCGCGGGTGTGTCCATGGGAGCGTTCCAGTCTCTGGAATGGGTGATCCATCATCCGGAATCGGTGCGCAAGGCGGTCCTGATCGTTCCGGCCTGGAGAAGCGGGCAGGTCATTCGCAACGCGACGCGCCGCATGATCGATTTCATCGAACTCGATGCGCGCTGGCAGGCTGGCGCTTACACCGAACAGCCTGTGCAGGGGCTGGGTGCGGCCGGGCGGCACTATTTCGCCTGGACGGTCACCGACGCCTACCTCGAGGCGATCGGTGAGGCGGCCGAAGACGAGGCGGGGATCATAGGCGAGCGCTTTGCGCAATGGGACGCCTGGAGCATCGTGCGCCGCTACCAGGCCTCCGGTGCGCATGATGTGTCGGCCCCGTTTGGGGGTGATCTGCAGGCTGCACTGGCCCGGGTGCGCGCCCAGGTGCTGGTGTTGCCGTGTACCCAGGACCGCTTGCTGGGCATCGAGTCGGCCCGGCAGATTGCTCAGGGCATTGCCTCGGCCGAGCTGGCCGAGATCGATTCACCGACTGGCCATCTGGCCTACAGACCGATTCCTGGTGCTGCTGCCAGTGATTTCATCACGCAGCGGGTGCGGGCTTTTCTGGACTGAGCGACAATACACCCTTGTCCAGATCGAGCGTCCCGAGGCAGTCTCTCAAGACGTCCAAGCCGATGACCGCCGCGCCATTACCGAACGATGAGGCCGATCGACTGCAGACCTTGCAGTCCTTCGACATTCTCGATACCGAACCCGAGAAGGCGTTCGACGACATCACGCGTCTGGCCGCGCACATCTTCGAGACCCCGATCGTGCTGGTCAGTCTGGTGGATTCGCAGCGGCAATGGTTCAAGTCCCGGGTGGGCATGACCGATGAGCAGACCACCCGAGAGACCTCATTCTGTGCGCATTCGATCCTGAATCCCGAAGAACCGCTGGTGGTGAATGATGCGACCCTTGATCCCCGGTTCGCTGACAATCCGCTGGTGACCGGGGATCTTCATTTGCGGTTCTATGCGGGCGCACCGCTGCTTGCACCGAATGGTCAGCCGCTGGGCGCCTTGTGTGTCATCGACCGGGTTGCACGTGAATTCACTGAAGCACAGCGGGATGCGTTGCAAGTGCTTGCCCGGCAGGTTGTCGCGCAGATGGTACTCAGACGCGACAATGCCATGCTGCGCAGTCAGATCGAGCGCGAAATGGCTGAACGCAACCGTTCGGAGATCGAGCGCGAGGTGGCCAGTTCGGCCATGAAGGCGCGCACCGCGTTTCTAGCCGTGATGAGTCATGAGCTTCGCACCCCGATGAACGGGGTGATCGGCATGACCGATCTCATGCTGGCCACCGACCTCGATCCGCAGCAGCGCGACTTTGCCGAGACGCTCCAGCTGAGCGGCCATGCATTGATGGCGGTCATCAACGATATTCTCGATTTTTCGCGCATCGATGCCGGTCGAATGCCGATCGATGAACTGCCCTTCAGTCCACGCGATTGCCTCAACGAAGCGCTGCAGCTGTTGAAAGTCAGTGTGCGTGAAAAGGGCATCTCACTCAGGGCCGAAGTCGATGAATCGGTGCCCGCGGAAGTGCTCGGGGATGCGGTGCGCTTGCGTCAGGTGCTGCTGAATCTGCTGGGCAATGCAGTGAAATTCACCGATTCGGGTGAGGTCGTCGCCCGACTCGACATGCTTTTGCCGGGCCAGCTGCGTTGTACCGTGCACGACACTGGGATCGGAATGAGTCAAGACAGCATCGAGCGTCTGTTCAAGCCGTTCAGCCAGGGCGACACCTCCTCCACGCGAAAATATGGGGGCAGTGGCCTGGGTCTGGTGATCTCCCAGAGGCTGGTCGAACTGATGGGTGGGCAGATCAGCGTCAGCAGCGAGCCGGGTGTTGGAACCACCTTCGAATTCACGGTGAAGGTGGGCTGACTCGACGCGAGCTGATGCGCTGAACGCAGCCCTAAGCGTCACACAACGATGTGCTCGAGCGCCTGACGGTATTTTTCGATGGCCTGTTCGCGGCGCAGCGGCAGGTGATAGGCGGGAAAGAGGGTTTCGCTGGGGGTGTAGTCGCGCAGCATCTGTTTGGCCAGTGTGGCCTTGTGCACTTCCACCGGGCCGTCTGCCAGACCGACGTGGAACGACTGCATCACCAGATGGGCAAAGGGCATTTCGTCGGAGATGCCCAGTGACCCGTGCAGCAGCAGCGCACGCGAGGCAATGTCGTGCAGCACCCTTGGCATGATCGCCTTCACCGCCGAGATGTCCTTGCGAACCTTCCGGTAGTCCTTGTGCTTGTCGATCAGCCAGGCGGTGCGCAGGACCAGCAGCCGGAACTGCTCGAGCTCGATCCATGAGTCGGCCAGTTTCTCCTGCACCATCTGCTTTTCAGCCAGCAGTTCACCTTGTGTGTGCCGTGAAATGACCCGCTCGCACATCATGTCGAGCGCGCGGCGCGCCTCGCCAATGGTGCGCATCGCGTGATGAATCCGACCGCCGCCCAATCGGACCTGCGCAACCACGAAGGCTTCGCCGCGGCCGCCCAGCATGTGATCGGCGGGCACGCGCACCTGGTCGAAATTCAGGTAGGCGTGGGTGGCCGCTTTTTCAGTGGCAAAGCCGACATCGCGCACGAATTCCAGCCCGGGCGTGTTGCGGGGCACGATGAACATCGACATGCTTTTGTACGGCGAGGCCTCAGGGTCGGTGACGGCCATGACGATCAGGAACTCGGCATATCGCGCGTGCGAGGCAAACCATTTCTGCCCGCTGATGACCCAGTGGTCGCCGTCTCGTACCGCGCGGGTCTTGAACACCTTGGGGTCGGCACCGCCTTGCGGTTCGGTCATGGCAAAACACGAGACGATCTCGTTATCCAGCAAAGGCTGCAGGAAGCGGCGCTTCTGCTCTGGAGTGCCGTAGTGGGCCAGGATTTCGGCATTGCCACTGTCGGGCGCCTGGCAGCCGAACACCGTGGGCCCGTACTGCGAGCGCCCCAGGATCTCATTGAGCAAAGCGAGCTTGACCTGGCCATAGCCCTGGCCACCCAGTTCCGGGCCGAGATGGCAGGCCCACAGTCTGCGCTGCCGCACGAGAGCCTGAAGCGGACGCACCAGCGCATTGCGGCGCGGGTCGGTGACATCGGCCGGATGACCGAGCACCAGGTCGAGGGGTTCGATTTCCTCGCGCACGAATTGGTCCACCCAGTCGAGTTGCGCCTGATAAGCGTCGTCGGTTTCAAAATCCCATGCCATGCCGGACTCCTCGGGTCAGTCGTTGTTGTGGTTGCCGGCTTGTATTGTCAACCCGTTCGAGGTCACGGCGCAGGCTGAAATCTTTCATCGGTGGATCGGCTGCAAGACTGAGTCTGCCTGTATCGTCTCGCCTCGTTCGTCATTCGTATCGGCATCGCTTTGATCTCTCTTCGCAATCTGGTCCTGCGCCGCAGTGCCAAGGTCCTGCTCGATCGCACCTCGGTCACGATCACCCCCGGTGAAAAAGTG
The DNA here is from genome assembly GCA_903923345.1 of uncultured Burkholderiales bacterium. Taxonomy (GTDB): domain Bacteria; phylum Pseudomonadota; class Gammaproteobacteria; order Burkholderiales; family Burkholderiaceae_E; genus UBA4615. The sequence goes on from CAIXXI010000201.1 coordinate 4,994, forward strand.
GGGCTGGTCGGACGCAATGGCGTGGGCAAATCCACGCTCTTTGGCCTGCTCAATGGCAGCCTGCATGAAGATGCAGGCGACTTTTCGTTTCCGCGGCAATGGCGACTGGCCCAGGTGGCACAGGACATGCCCGAGACCGAGGACAGCGCCACCGACTTTGTGATCGGGGGCGATACACGGCTCACCGAACTGCGCACGGCGCTCGAGGCGGCCGAGACCCGCTTTGCCGCCGACCCGAATGACGAAGAAGCCGGGATGGCGATTGCGCATGTCTATAGCGATCTGGCCGATGCCGGCGAACACGATGCCAGCGCGCGTGCGCAGGCGCTGATCCTGGGGCTGGGCTTTGGCGTGCACGAACTTGAGCAGCCGGTGAACAGTTTTTCGGGTGGCTGGCGCATGCGACTGCAGCTGGCGCGTGCGCTGATGTGCCCCAGCGATCTGCTGCTGCTCGATGAACCGACCAACCACCTCGATCTGGATGCCTTGGTGTGGCTCGAGGCGTGGTTGAAGTCCTATGCCGGCACGATGATCGTGATCAGTCACGACCGCGAGTTTCTGGATGCAGTCACTTCGGTGACGCTGCACATCGACAACGCACAGCTGGTGCGTTACGGCGGCAATTACAGCAAGTTCGAAGAAATGCGCTCCGAGCAGCTGTTGTTGCAACAGGCCGCTTTCGCCAAACAGCAGGACAAGATCGCGCATCTGCAGAAGTTCATCGATCGCTTCAAGGCGAAGGCCAGCAAGGCCAAGCAGGCACAAAGCCGCGTCAAGGCGATCGAGCGCATGGAAAAAGTGGCGCCCATGCTGGCCACTGCCGATTTTGAATTTGAATTCAAAGAGCCCGAGCGATTGCCCAATCCGATGCTCTCGATCACGGGTGCCGACTTCGGTTATGTGGTGGAGGGCGCGCCGCGTGTGATCGTGCGCAAGGTCAGCCGCTCGGTACTGGCAGGACAGCGCATCGGCATTCTGGGTGCCAACGGGCAGGGCAAGTCGACCGTGGTCAAGACGATTGCGCGCGACCTGGAGGCGCTCGGTGGCACGATCACCGAAGGCAAGGGCCTGACGATCGGGTATTTCGCGCAGCAGGAGCTTGACGTGCTGCGCCCGCAGGACACGCCGCTTGAGCACATGGTCCGGTTGGCGCGCGAGGCGGGCGGTGCATCGCGCGAGCCCTCCGGCGAGCAGGCCCTGCGCGGTTTTCTGGGCAGCTTCAATTTCGGCACCGACATGATTCGCCAGGCGGTGGGCACGATGAGTGGCGGCGAGAAGGCACGGTTGGTATTGGCGATGATGGTCTGGCAGCGGCCCAACCTGCTGCTGCTTGATGAACCCACCAATCACCTGGACCTGGTCACGCGCGAGGCGCTGGCCATGGCGCTCAATCAGTTTGAAGGCACGCTCATGCTGGTGAGCCACGACAGGGCGCTGTTGCGCAGTGTGTGCGACGAGTTCTGGCTGATCGGGCGTGGGACGCTTGCGCCCTTCGAGGGCGATCTGGACGACTACCAGACCTATCTGCTGGAGGAGTCCAAGCGCTTGCGTGAGGAGGCGCGCAACGGCGAGTCGACACGCACCAAGGTGGTCATGCACTGATCAATCGAAAGGCTTGCAGATGAATGACATCCCGATCTGGCTGGTTTTCGCGGGGACCTTCGCGCTGGTGGCATTCGGCGTGGAACTGGGCTTGAAGGGCGGTCGCGCTTTGGGCGCGGGCCGGCCGGGTGACACCGAACGTCAATCCACCGCCTCGGTGATTTCGACGGCGGTGACTGGCCTGACCGCCTTCATTCTCAGTTTTACCTTCGGCCTGGTGGCTGATCGCTATGACACCCGTTCGACCCTGGTCCGCGACGAGGCCAATGCCATCGCCGCCGTGAATCAGCTGCTCGATATCCTGCCAGCGGCTGAACGCCTGCAGGCTCAGGCGCTGATTCGTCAGTATGTGGAGATGCGGCTGGCGGCGCATGCCTCACACGACCCGGCTCAGATGCTTGCAGCGGCCGGGCAAACACCACCGATCCACGCCGCGCTGTGGCAAACCGCGCTCGCTCACGCCCAACGTGATCCGAACACGAACCTCTCCGGGCAACTGGTGCAGGCCATCAATGCGCTGGGCGATCTGCAATCCAACCGCATTGCAATAGGGCTTCAGAACCGCATTGCCACCGGCATCTGGGCGGCGCTGGCGGTCTTGCTGCTGATGGGCGCCATGACCATCGGGTACGTTAATGCAGTCGATGAAGCGAAGCGCTCGCGGCTGGTGCCGGTGCTGGCAGCCGCCTTCGCGCTGGTGGTCACCCTCATTGCCGTCCTCGACCGCCCGCAGAGTCGCTTCATCAGCGTCTCGCATCAGCCATTTCTGGATCTCAAGAACAGCTTGTCGCCTGCCCAATGAACACCCCCTCACGCCCTCATGTTCAGGGCCGCGGAACCCCCGTGCTGCGCGCCGAGCGCCTGGCTTTGTCGTACCCGGGTGCGGTGGTGTTCACCGAGCTGTCGTTCGCGGTGTATCCGGGCCTGACCCTGGTGCGAGGCGGCGACGGGCGAGGCAAGACCGGCTTGTTGAAAATGATGGCAGGCGTACTGGCACCCAGTGGCGGTGCACTGCATCGGTCCGTGCAGACGGTGTATTGGGTTGACCCTGATGCAGGGTCCAGCAGCAAGCAGACCGCGAGCCAATGGCTGCAGGACCGACGCGCAGTCTGTTCGCAGTGGGATGAATGCATGGCGCGCCGCTGTCTCGAAACCCTGGCCCTGAACGAGCATCTGCAGAAGTCGCTCTTCATGTTGTCGACGGGCACACTGCGCAAGCTGTGGCTCACGGCCGCATTGGCGGGGGATGCCGAGCTGGTGCTGCTCGATATGCCGTACGCAGCACTGGATGCAACGTCATGCCGGGCGCTGAGCGAGTTCCTGACCGAGAAGGCGGCGCAAGCGCTGCAAGCCTGGGTCATCGCGGACTACACATTGCCCGAAGGGCTGTCGCAGGCCGCGCTGACCGGGGTCGTTGATCTGGGCGATTGAGCCTGCGCACGCCCGGGTCAGTCTCGGTCAGCGCTGCGGCATGATGCAGCGCGTGGTGTGGATCAGGACAACTCCGCACGCACGATGCGTGCTCCGTCGGCCAGCGCCTTGAGTTTGCCGAAGGCCACCTCGCGCGGCAGGTACTTCATGCCGCAATCGGGGGCGGGGATGAGATTTTCGGCGGGTACGTATTTGAGGCCTGCGCGAATGCGAGCCGCCACGGTCTCGGGCGTCTCGATCGAGTGGTCGCCCAGATCGAGCACACCCAGCATGATCTTCTTGCCGGCGAGGTCGCTGAGTACGCCCAGGTCCAGTCTGGGCTGCGCCGCTTCGATGGAGATCTGTCGGGCACGACTGTCGGCCAGGCCCGGCAAAAAGGAATAGCCGGTGGGCTTTTGCCCGGGGACCACGGCGGCATAGCCGAAGCACAGGTGCACCACGGTGGGCACGGTGATGCCTTCGAGCGCGCGGTTGATGACCTGCACCGCATACCGCTTGGCGGCTTCCGGGTCGTTGCGCAGCCAGGGCTCATCGAGCTGGATGACATCGGCGCCGGCGGCCTGCAGGTCGAGTGCCTCGGCATTGACGGCGGCGGCGAAGTCCATCGCCATTTCCTCGTTGTCCTTGTAGAACTCGTTTTTGGCCTGCTGAGCCATGGTGAAGGGGCCGGGCAGGGTGATCTTGGCGGCGAAGGCGGTGTTGCGACGCAGGAATTCCATGTCGCGCCGCTCCACCGGCTCGGTCCGGCGCAATCGCGCCACCACACGGGGCACCAG
>CAIXXI010000202.1 GCA_903923345.1 uncultured Burkholderiales bacterium
CTGACCAGCAGATAACTCAGGCTGTAGCGCTCTTGCAGGTCCATCATCAGGTTCAGCACCTGGGCCTGTACGGACACATCGAGCGCACTGACAGGCTCATCGGCCACGATCAGGGCCGGCCGGGTGATCAAGGCGCGGGCAATCGCAATGCGCTGGCGCTGCCCACCTGAAAACTCGTGCGGGTATTTGTCGAGGTCGGCAGTTTTGAGGCCGACTTCGTTCAAAGCTTGGGCCGCACGGTCGCGCAGCTCTGAGCGGCCATCCGCGGATTTGAGCAAGGTCTGGATCGGCTCGGTCACGATGGCCAGCACTTTTTGACGCGGGTCCAGCGAGCCATAAGGGTCCTGAAACACCATCTGGAAACCGCGTCGCAACTGGCGCAAGGCTTGGCCATGCGTCTGGTGCACATCCACACCCTTGAACAAGACCTGCCCCTCGGTGGGCGTGTCCAGCGCCATGACCAACCGCGCCAGCGTGGACTTGCCTGAGCCCGACTCGCCGACAACGCCAAGGCTTTTGCCGGCTTGCAGTGTGAAGCTCACATCCGTCAAGGCCTGCAAAGGATTTGCGGGCTGCCACAAACCGGCACGGGGCAAGGCAAAGCGCCGCCCCAATTGCCGCACCTGCAGCAGCGGCGCAGCAGTCGGCATCTCGCTCATGGCTGCCTCCATCGCGGGCAACGGACCACATGCGGCGTCTTGTCAGCGTGTTGGCATTCGATGCTTTCAGTCTGCGGCGGCGTCTGGCGGCATTGCTCAACCGCCAGGCTGCAGCGATCAGCAAACACACACCCCGCCGGAAAATCCATCAGCTCGGGCACACTGCCAGGGATCGTGGTCAGGCGCGTGCCGCGTACCAGTCCCAGGCGTGGACGCGCCGCAAACAGACCCCGCGTGTAGGGGTGCGCCCGGTGTGCAAACAACTCGGACGTGGCCGCGCTCTCGACCACCGCGCCGCCATACATCACCATCATGCGGTCCACCTGATCCTGCATCAGGCCCAGGTCGTGGCTGATCAGCAGCAGGCCCATGCCGTCTTCTTGCACCAATTGCCTGATCAGTGCCAACACTTCTTTTTGCACCGTCACGTCGAGCGCGGTGGTGGGCTCGTCGGCGATCAGCAGGTCAGGGCTGCAGGCCAGCGCGATCGAGATCATCACGCGCTGGCGTTGCCCGCCCGAGAGTTCGTGCGGGTAAGCGTCGAGCCGCTCATGCGCGCGAGGCAACTGCACGCGTTCGAGCAGTTGCAGGGCGCGGGATCTGGCATCGTTTGCGCTCATGTTCTGGTGCAGACGCAAGGGCTCGGCGATCTGCTTCCAGATGGGGTGCAAAGGGTTGAGTGCCGTCATCGGCTCCTGGAAAATCATCGCCATGCGGGCACCGCGCAACTGGCACAGCTGCGGCTCGGGCAGGCCAACCAGCTCTTGCCCTTTGAATGTGATGGAGCCGCTCACGCGTGCTCGTTCGGGCAACAAGCCCATCAAGGCCAAGGCCGTCAGCGATTTGCCGCTGCCGCTCTCTCCAATCAGGCCCACCGTCTGGCCGCGTTCCATGCGCCAGGACACGCCGCGCAGGGCGTGTGCCCAGCCGCGAGCCGTGGGCAGGCTCACCCGCAAGTCGTCGACCTGCAGCAAAGGGTCAGCGTTGGAAAGATCGCTCATGCTGACCTCTGACGTGCCAACCGAGGATCGAGCACATCGCGCAAACCGTCGCCCAGCAAATTCAGGCCCAGCACTGCCAGCGCAATGGCGGCGCCCGGGTATACCGCCAGCATGGGGGCCTGAAACATCTGCGACTGCGCTTCGTTGAGCATGCGGCCCCAGCTGGGTTGCGGCGGCTGGGTGCCA
>CAIXXI010000203.1 GCA_903923345.1 uncultured Burkholderiales bacterium
GTTTGACGCTGTTCGTTCTGTCGGTCATTGCGCTGGCATGGACCCCGCTGGCGCGTGCCAACAGCGACCCGATCCGGGGATTTGTCGAGCGCAACCTGCCTGCCTCGGCAGCGCCTTCGGGCGGACGCATCGAGGTCAGCGTCGGATCGCTTGACCCCAGGCTGCAATTGGCGCCCTGTCAGCGGGTTGAGCCTTATCTGCTGCCGGGCACCCGGCTGTGGGGCCGCACCTCGATCGGCGTGCGATGCATCGAGGGCGCCAACTGGACAGTGACCCTGCCGGTCACGGTGACGATTCGCGGCATGGCGGTGGTCGCATCCGAGCCGCTGGCCGCAGGCAATTCTGCAGCAATCAATGCGGTGCGGATCGAAGAGGCCGAGCTGACCCGCGAGACCGGCACACCGATCACCGACCCCGCCCAGCTTCAGGGCAAGACCCTGATGCGGGGGGTGGCCGCAGGCCAGGTGCTGCGGATGGAATACTTCAGATCGACACCGAGCGTGGCGGTGGGCGATCCGGTTCGCATCGACATGATCGGTCGCGGATTTCTGATCCAGGCGGAGGGACAGGCGCTTGCAGCAGGCTCAGAAGGGCAGCCCCTCAGGGTGCGAACCGAAAGCGGCCGAATCGTTGCCGGCGTTTTGCGTGGACGAACGGTCGAGATCAGGATATGAGCGGTATTGCCAATATCAGGGTGTGTGACGGAGTTGGCGCCTGCAGTCCTCAAGTCAGGCTCATCCCGGACGATAATGAGTCCATGGGGCAGCGTGATTCCGTCCCCGCAGGAGAAATGCAATGAAGATCGGACCTCAAGTTCCGGCTGGTCCTTCCTCACCGGGTGGCACCGATGGCGTTCGTCAAGACGGCAAAACCACCGGCGCGGAACGTGCCCAGTCGACCAAGCCCGCCGAGGCGTCGGCCAACCCGTCCAACCTCGACCGAGTGTCACTGTCGGGCGCAGCACCCGGATTGGCCACCGAGCCGGTGACCGTTCCCTTCGACCAGAAGAAAGTCGAGGAAGTGCGCAGGGCCATTCAGGAAGGCCGCTTCCCGGTGGATGCCAAGCGGGTCGCCGATCAGTTGCTCGCCGACACTCGGGACCTGCTCGGCTCGCAAGGCGCGAACAAGCCGTGAATTCCGGCGTGACCGCCCGTCCTGAAGTCGCATCCGAGGATGCGCCCGGGCGCGCACTCGCCTCTCTGGAAGCCTTGCTGGACGCGCAACGCACGGCGCTGGTCGGTGGCGACCTCGAGGCCATCCGCTCGACTCAAACCCGCATCCATGCGCTTTTGGTCAATCCTGGCTGGCAGCGCGAAGTCTCCAGAATGCAGTCGCCAGATCGTTTGCGCCAGGCCATGCACTCGGTTGCAATCAACGCTCAACTCGCATCGCGAGGCGAGAGCGCAGCACTGCGCGGCCTCAATGCCCTGAGCCGTTCTCCCGCCTTGTATGGTGCTGGCGGGTCGATGATGAAAGGTCTCGGCGGCGCCCACCGCAGCGGGCGCGGGCTTTCCGCCTGATTCGCGCTCAGAACTGATACGCGATCCGCAGTCCACCCCAGTGTCGGCCCTGAACGGTGATCGGCGCTGACAGGTCCTTCATCAGCGCAAACTGCCCGCCCCCCATGTCGCGACGGTAGGTCTGCAACAGAAATGGGCGGGTGCTGCGAGCAGCGGCCAGCCCGGTTCGATCCTGAAACAGCCGACGATTGCGGCAGTGGGCGGCATTCCAGATCGGATCACTGCCCTGTGGACGTGAAAATTGATGGTTGTGCGTGGGCAGGTAACCGTTTCGATCGACCGCCGCGCAGAACACGACCCTGGGCAGAGTCGCCACCACAGCCTCCTGCAATTCGGGCAACAAGCGATCCGCGAGCGGCAGGAACCGGGTTGTGTACTGGACCGGATTGCTACCGGTCACCGGCTGATAGCGCTCATCGAACAACTCATCCAGCGTGAGATGCCCGGCGGTCACCGCCTGCTCGAAAAGCGCCGAGATTTCCCGGGCCATTTCGATGCCTCGTTCGATGTAGGGTGTGTCCACAGTCTGCACCCCGCATGAAGCGGTGAGCTCGATCATCGATTCCGACACGCCCAGCATGGCACCGGTTCGCTCCCGAGCGCCGGCCAGCGAGCGCGCCGTCTGATCGACCTGAGACGACAAGGCACGCACCGACTCAAGCACGGATGCACAGCTCGACACGTTCTGCGAAGCAGCCACGGAGATCTCACCCGCAGCTGCCTCGGCGCGACCCAGTGCCGCATGAAACGCACTGTCTGTGCCCGCATCATTGCGGATCTCGCGGGAGAGTTCGTCGATGCGCCGGTCCAGCTGAGTGACCGTGCCCATGATCAGCTTGGACGACTGCTCGACCTTGGCGGCCAGATCCTTGACGGCATCGGCCACCACCGCGAAACCGCGCCCGGCATCGCCGGCACGCTTGGCCTCGACCGATGCATTGAATGCGACCAGGCGGGTCTGAAGTGCAATCTGGGTGATTTCGGCGGCGGCCTGCGAGACCTCCCGCAGTGTCTGCATGGCACCCGCCACACCCTGTCCGACACCGACCACAGCCTCTCGAGCCTCATGAACCGCCTTGCGATTCGCCTCAGCGGCGTGCGCAATCGACTGGTTGGCCGTGTGAATGCCGTCCATGTCGGACGACAACTGACGGCAGCCCTGGCTCTGCAGATCACCGGTGGCGGCCAGGTCATCGATGACGCCGCTGACCTCAGCCGCCTCGCGGCCAAGCGAGCCTGCCAGCCGGGCCACCTGGATGAGCTGGCTTGAATCCAGCTCGCTCACTGGGGGCGCTGCAGCCCCGTCTGCCGGGACGATCGCGACCCGGGTGGTGCCGCGTACTTTTCGGATCAAAGAGGGAATCATCTGAACACACCATCCAGCCCGGGCTACCAGCCCTTGAGTTTCGAACGCAGCCGCGACACGGCCTGCGCATGCAACTGACATACCCGAGACTCGGTCACACCCAGTACGGCACCGATCTCCTTGAGGTTCATATCGTGCTCGTAATACATGCCCATCACCTGCTTCTCCCGCTCAGGCAGGTTTTCAATTGCAGCAATCAGCGCGCCCTTGAAGCGGGTGTCGCCCAGAACATTCGAGGGCTCGGAACGGTCGTCGCCAAGATGGCGATCCAGAAAGCTGTCTTCAGACTCGGGACCACTGAGCTCATCGAGATAGACCAGCTGCGCGCCGCGGGCCTCGCCCAGCAACTGCTGATAATCCGTCAGATTCAATCCCATTTCGGCCGCGACTTCGACCTCGTTAGCTGAACGCTTGAGGCGCTGCTCGACCGCATGGATCGCAGTATCGATGCTGCGCTGGCTGCGTCGCACCGAGCGTGGCAGCCAGTCGCCGCCGCGAAGCTCATCAAGCATCGCCCCGCGGATGCGCTGGGTGGCGAAGGTCTCGAACTGTGCACCATGGCCGGTTTCGTATCGGCTGAGTGCATCCATGAGGCCAATCATCCCCGCCTGCACCAGATCATCCAGCTCGACATTCGAGGGCAGCCTCGCAATCATCTGTGATGCCAGCTTGCGCACCAGCGGTGCGTAATGCTTGACGGCAGCCGAGCGATCAAGGGTTCCGCGCGCGGTGTACATCGTTGATCCTTCCTTCAATGCGACAGACACGAGGCCCTCCCGAGTGAACGCTTGCAGGCCCAGTCAGCCAGATCGTCCGCCAGACGCCGATAGCCCCCGGGGACGGACGCTGCAGGCGCTGTGCCGCCGAACGCCAGATCAATGCCCAGAAACCGTGATGCGGCCTGAGCCAGTCGTTCGTGGCCACTGAGGGCCGAAGCGGTGGAACTGCCTCGTTCGAACAGGGTACACACCTCTCGCACCGATCCAAAGCCGACCATCGCCTTGATGCGAGCATAGGCGGTCGCAATCGCTTCAGGTCCGGCGCCGGCCAGCACCACTGCTTCGCTCACCGGCAGATTCAAGCCTCTCACCAGCCTGCGGTCATCGACCGCCACCAGCGTCAGATCGACCTGTTCACACACTGAATCCAGCAAACGCAGATCGGGGCCAAGTTGCAGGGTGTGGCGAGCCATCAGGCCGTTGCGATGACGCCCCGAAGCGAGTTGCATGATCTCCAGATCGAAATCGCTCACCAGCGCCACACGCAGTCCACCATCGGCCAGCGACTGAGCCAGCCTCGATACGAAGCCAGGATGCTCTCCGGCACCGGCCACCGGAAGCAGCCGACCGCCGGCGGCATTCATCGAGCGGCGCAGACCGCTGGCCTGATCCTGACCGTGATCAAGCATGTGCATTCTCAGTCCGGTTGGAGGAGGCAACACCGAATACCGTCGGCAGGCTCTCCTCTTCGAGCCCGAATGCACCTGCGCGCCCGCCATGCAGTGCGCGGCGCAGCAGCTTGTCGGCATCGGCCTGTTGCCAGTCTTCCGGAACACGTTGACCATCACACATGCCCAGAAGCGGCAAGCGATGTCGCAGCAGACAATCGATCGCACCACCCAGACGGGCGGCCTCATCGAGCTTGGTCAGGATCACGCCATCGGCCTGGGACGCCTGATACGCACTCAGGGATTCGTCGATCGACTCAGCCTGGGCGGCACAACTGGCCACCACCACGTGACGCACTTGCGCGCGCGGCAGCATCGACAGCAGGTTCCCGATGCGCTCATCGCGATGTCCCATGCCCACGGTATCGATCAGCACGAGTTGGCGACTGTCGCGCAGCCTGAGCAGGTCATGCAAGGCCTCTGCATCGTGGGCCACATGCACCGGCACGTTCAGAATGCGCCCGAAAGCACGCAACTGATCATGTGCCCCGAGCCGATAGGTATCGACTGTGATCAGGGAAACCGATTTCGGCCCATAGCGCAGGACCTGCTGCGCAGCGATCTTGGCAGTCGTCGTGGTCTTACCCACGCCGGTCGGCCCGATCAAGGCAAACACACCACCGGATTCAAAGGTTTCAAGTTGCGGTACGCAACGCAGATTTCGAGCCAGCACTTTGGACAACCACACGGTGGCCTGCGCAATCGAATAGTCGGCGGGCAGCCGGCTGACCACCGAGCGGGCGAGCTTCAATGAGAAGCCCGCTTCCACCATCGTTCGCAGCAACTGGGCCTGGATGGGGCTGCGTGCCACCTCATCGAACCAGCGCATCGAATCAAACTGATTCGAGATCAGGCTCTTGAGTGACTGCAACTCGGCCATCAATGCATCCGAAGACGGACCCGACGCAATGGCGGCGGGCGCAGGCGCACGGCTGATCGGAGCCGCAGCCGAAGGATGGGTCACTTTTGCACGCGGCGAGGCAATCGGCGCGCGGGCTGCGACCGCCTCGGGGGCAGGCGCTTCGGTCTGACGCCCACGCTCTCGCAGCCGCTGGCGCACATAATCCTGGAAGGAGACGGTGCTCATTGGAGGGGGCGTCCGACCGTTCTGAACCGGAGCGGTCGCAGCCTGCAACACCGACTCCTCGAGCGACATCTCGTCGAGGCTCGGCGCAAACAGGGTCGGCGGATTGTCGAATGAATTGGGCAACTCACCGTCACCGCCGGGCACAGCCGCCAGCATCTCGACACCCTCGGCGCAGGGCCGGTTCGCAAGGACCAGCGCGTCCGGGCCGAGTTCCTCGCGCAGCATCCGCATTGCGTCGCGCGCGGTTCTGCCGATGAATCGCTTGACATTCATGTTGCCTCTCCAATGATCCGGCCGATCCGGATCGAATGCGTATCAGGTATTTCCGCATGCCCCAGCACCCGCAGCCGCGGGGCACCCTTTCTGAGCAGCCGGGCAACCGGTACGCGGATGCGATCAGGCACCAGCAGGCAGGCCGGCAAGCCGACCATCTCCTGGCGCCCGGCCGCCTCGCTGGTGGCCTTGACCACCAGATCCGCCACACCGGGTTCAAGCGCGCCCACTGCACCGGGTGACAGCGCCTGCGCGAGCAGGTTCTCCAGGTTCGGATCGAAGGCGATGACTTCGAGATCACGGGCCGAGCCATAAATCTGATCCACGATGGCCGGGGCCAGGGCAACGCGCACCTCGCGGGTCAGATCGGACGGATCCTGCGTGCGGGCCGCGTTTTCGCCCAGACACTCGACAATGGTTCTCAGGTCGCGGATGTGGATCGATTCGTCGAGCAGGTTCTGCAACACCTTCTGCAATGCCGACAGCGGCAATTGCTTGGGCACCACTTCTTCAGCCAGCTTGCCGGCGAAGCGGGCCAGATGGTCGAGCAGTTGCTGCACCTCGGCGCGGCCGAGCAGCTTGCTCGCATGTACGCCCATCAGGTGATTCAGGTGCGTGGCAATCACCGTCGCCGCATCGACTACGGTGTAACCACCCATCTGCGCAGCATCACGCTGTGATTCGTCGATCCAGGTGGCCGGCAGGCCGAAGGCCGGATCGGCGGTGACCGGCCCGGGCAATTGCAGCATCGCATGCCCGGGATTGATCGCCAGCAGCTTGTCCGGGAAGGCCTCGCCTTCGCCGACCACGGCACCTTTGAGCGTGATCCGATAGCCATTGGGGCGAAGCTCGAGGTTGTCCTTGATGTGCACTGCGGGTGGCAGGAAGCCGACCTCGCTGGCGAATTTCTTGCGCACGCCCTTGATGCGAGTGAGCAAATCGCTGGCTTCGTTGCGTTCGATCAGTGTGATCAGGCGATAGCCGACTTCGAGACCGAGAATGTCGACTGGCACCACGTCTTCCCAACTCGCCTCGTTGTTCTGCACCGGCCCGGTGATCGCCTCGGGTTGGGCACTGGCCTGCACTGCCTCGAGCTGTTGGCGCTTGGCCAGCGCCCAGGCCGCCCATCCGCAGGCAGCCGCCAGCGTCAGGAAGGCCACATGCGGCATCCCTGGAATCACGCCCAGCAGGGCCATGACACCCCCGCTGAGCCCCAGGGCATTGGGCATCGAGAACAGCTGCTTGCCGACCTGACCACCGATGTCGTCTTCATCGCCCACGCGTGACACGATCAGGCCGGCCGCCAGTGAAATGATCAAGGACGGAATCTGTGCAACCAGGGCATCGCCCACCGCCAGCAGCACATAGTTGGACAGTGCGCGCTCGATCGGCAGGTTGTGTTGGATCAGTCCGATGGCCAGTCCGCCGATGATGTTGATCGCCAAAATCATCATCGCAGCGATCGCATCGCCCCGAACGAACTTCGAGGCACCATCCATCGATCCGAAGAAGTCGGCTTCCTGACCGACTTCCAGCCGACGCCGGCGCGCCTCTTTCTCGTCGATCAGACCGGCGTTCAGATCTGCGTCGATTGCCATCTGCTTGCCGGGCATCGCATCCAGCGCAAAGCGCGCAGACACTTCGGCAATTCGCCCGGCACCCTTGGTGACCACCACGAAATTGATGACCGTCAGGATCGCAAAGACGATCAGGCCGACCGCGAAGTTGCCACCGATCAGGAAGTTGGCAAAAGACTCGATCACCTTGCCGGCCGCTTCGGTGCCGGTGTGACCGTGCATCAGGATGGCGCGCGTAGAAGCGACGTTCAGGCCCAGCCGAAGCATCGTCGTGAGCAGCAGCACGGTCGGGAAGGCCGAAAAGCTGAGCGGCTTGATCGTGTAAGCCGACACCATCAGAACGATCAGTGCGACCGCGATGTTGAAAGTGAAGAACACGTCGAGCAAAAACGCCGGCAACGGCAGTACCAGCATCGCCAGCAGCAGCAAAATGAGCAGCGGCGCGCCCAGCGCCCCGGCGGCCGGCAGCGGAAAGGGCAGCCATGACGGCTGGACTCGACTGTTCATCGTGCGCCCTCCTGCAACGGATCAAGACCATCAGGCACCTGGATTCCAGGCTCGCGCGGCCTGCCACCTCGACCCGCCGCAAACTGCTCGAGCTGATAGACCCAAGCCAGCACCTGAGCAACCGCCGAATACAGAGCAGCCGGAATTTCCTGATCGAGTTCGACATGCCGATACAGGGCACGGGCCAGCGGCGGCGCTTCAAGCATCGGCA
>CAIXXI010000204.1 GCA_903923345.1 uncultured Burkholderiales bacterium
CCGATGGCCGTGCTGCTGTCGCAGAGCGTCGCGGCGCAACCCGTGTCAGTCCAGGACACGGCCGTTCAGTCATCGGCTGATCCCGCCGCCGTCTGCGCGAGTCGCCCGGACCGGGGACTCGACTGGCAGCACGCGCAGCGCAGACTGATCGAGTGCAATCGTGATGTACGCATCGCGGTGCGCACGGCCAGGGCAGCGCAGACTGACATCATCACGGCCGGCCAGCGTCCCAATCCGGTCCTGTCGACCGGGGTCGGGCAATACGCACCGTCAGTCGGGCTGGGCTCGGGCGGGCCACTCGACTGGCAACTCGACTGGCTTGCGCGCTACGACCAGACGATCGAGCGAGGCAACAAACGTGGCCTTCGAATCGAGTCCGCCCAGAATGCCTGGATCGCATCCCAATGGGATGCCGTCAACACATTGCGCCAGCAGCAGCTTGCCTTGGCGCTTAACTGGATCGACCTCTGGGGCGCTCAGGAAAAGGTCAGGCTGCAGCGAGAGATCACTTCGCTGTTTCGCCGAACACTGGATGCCGCACAGATTCGCCTCAAAGCCGGAGACATTGCCGCCAATGATGTCGCTCGGATCCATCTGGACCTGCAACGCTCGGAAAGCGACCAGATCGCGGCAGATGCCGAGTTGTCGCGTGCTCGGAACACCCTGGCGGCCTTGCTTGCGATCGATGCAAGCCCTGTTGAACTGACGGCCAACGAGCCCTGGGCTGTTCTGGCGGTTGAACCGGATGTCAGCCGCCAGCCCCTGGACGACGCTGCGCTCGAAGGGCGCCCGGATCTGCAGGCAGCCCGAGCACAGCAGGCAGCTGCCGAAGCGCGATCCAGGCTGGCCCGCAGCCTTCAGACGCGAGATGTCAGCGTCGGCCTGCAGGTCGACCGTTACGCCCCGCCATCCGGTTTGGGCTGGCTGTTCGGGGTCTATGTTTCATTTCCGCTGTTTCTGAACCATCGGTATGAGGGCGAAATTGCCCGTGCCGAAGCCGATGTCGCGATCGCGCACCTGACCAGAGACCGGGTCGAAAAGCAGGCACGGGCCGACTACCAGCGTTTGCTGGAGGCGAGGACGCTGGCGCAAAGACGTCAGGCACGGATTGAACTCGAAGCCCTGCCGCTGGCCGAGAAAGTGGCGGCCAATGCCGATCTGGCCTACCGGAAAGGCGCTGGCTCGGTGCTCGAACTGCTGGATGCATTGCGTCAACTCCGGGCACTTCAGCTCGAAGCGCTGACCGCCCGACTGGAAGTTGATCGTGCCGACGCCTCGGCAAGGGCAGAACGGCTGGGTGATCGGGCATTGACCGACCCGGTTTTCGGCGGCATTTTGAGCTTGCGGCCCGAACCGCCTGAATCTACGACGAGCGTGAAATGACAGCCCATCGATTTGGCAATCCCGCTGACCGGCCATCAAAGCCGTCACGACCTCTGCTGGCGGGCCCGATCGCGCTGATTGCGGCGATGGTCCTGGCAGCGTGCTCAGCCGAGCCGCCACCCAAAGCGCCCGATTCCAACCCGACGATCACCGGCTCGACCATCCAGTTTCCGAGACGCCCGGAAGGCATTCGCTCTGAAGTCGGTCAGGAAGCTGGCTCAATCGCTGTCTCGGTGCCTGGCCGCCTCGCCTGGGACGAAGATCGCACCGTGCGCATCCAGTCTCCCTTTGCCGGCCGAGTCATCAAGCCTCTGGTGCAAGTGGGCGACGCGGTGAGCGCCGGACAGCCGATCGCACTGCTGTCATCGGCCGACTTTGGCTCGGCGCTGGCGGATTCACGCCGGGCAGAAACTGACCTCAAGCTCGCCGACGACAACCTGACGCGTCAACGCGAGTTGCACGACGCAGGGATCGTGCCGCTCAAGGAGCTCAGATCGGCCGAAGCGGAGCGCTCCCGTGCAGATATCGAAGTGCAGCGGGCGCGATCGAAAATGCGTCAGGAAGGGGGGGCATCCGGGCCCAACTTCACCCTGCGAGCGCCGGTCAAGGGCGTTGTGGTCGAACGCTCGATCAACTCCGGCCAGGAGTTGAGGCCTGAGCAGGACACCTCGCTTTTTGTGGTGACCGACCCGACCCGCATGTGGGCCTGGCTGGATGCGCCCGAACGCATCGTGCCGCAGCTGGCCCCCCTGCCCGCCGGCACACCGCTGCGTATCCGCAGCACTGCATGGGGCGAGCTCGAATTCGATGCGCAATTGCTGCGCAAGGAAGACACCATCGATCCGGACCTGCGCACGTTCAGGATGCGGGCGTCGGTGGCAAACCCTGATCGCAAACTGAAGGCCGGCATGTTCGTCACCGCGACCTTTCCAACGCCGGAAGATTCGGCCGGGCAACTGGTCGAACACGTCCCGATGTCTGCCGTCTTGCTGATCGACGGAAAACGCCATGTATTCGTTCAGGACTCTGACAGCACCTTCTCTCGAATTGAAGTGAAAGTCATCAGTGAACAAGCGGGCCGGGCAGCGGTGCTGGGCTTGAAGCAGGGCCAGCGGGTCGTCACCGAAGGCACCCTGTATCTGCAGCAGATCCTGTCCCGAAACGGCAACCCTGCGGGCGCGCGCAGCACCCCTGCACCGGCGCCAGGCGCGGCCGCTGAAGGCCGGAAATGATCGGTCGGATCGTCCGGGTGGCCTTGCACCAGCCGTTGCTGGTGGTCTTTGCACTGGTGGTCTTCATCGGCAGCGGTCTGCTTGCCTTCAAGAATCTGCCCATCGAAGCCTTTCCGGATGTTTCGGACACCCAGGTGACGGTGATCGCGCTCTACCCGGGCCGGGCCGCCGAAGAAGTCGAGCGCCAGGTCTCCTTGCCGATCGAAGTCGCGCTGTCGGGTGTCCCGGATTCGGTTCGCCTGTTCTCGCACACTCAATTCGGTCTGTCGTTCACCGTCATCACCTTCAATGACAAACCCTCCGATGTGATCGCCCGACAGCGGGTCAATGAGCGGCTGCAGGGCGTGAGCCTGCCCCCCCAGGTGGAGTTGCGCATCCAGCCGCCCCAGACCGCCATCGGTGAAATCTTCCGGTTTCGACTGCGTGGCGACGACTACACGCCGCAGCAACTGCGAACCCTCCAGGACTGGGTGGTCGAAAAGCAGTTGCGCAAGGTGGCCGGCGTGGCCGACCTGGTCACCATGGGCGGTACGATCAAGCAGTACGAGGTCAATCCGGACATGGCGCGGCTGCGCGACTATGGCCTGAGCATCGATCAGCTCTTTACTGCCCTGGAGCGTGCCAATTCGAACGTCGGCGGTGGCGCGGTCACTCATGGTTCGCAGCAGTACCTGATCCGTTCGATCGGTGAGCTGCGCACATCGGCCGACATCGCCAATGTGATGGTCACCGTGCACAAGGGCGTGCCGGTTCTGGTCAAGGATGTGGCCGAGATTCGAGTCGGCGGCGCACCCGCGCAAGGGCTGGTCGGGCAAACGCTCGAAGGTCGCCACGATGACGACATCGTCAATGGCATCGTGGTCATGCGAAAGGGTGAAAACCCCTCTCAGGTGCTCGCCGGCATCAAGGAAAAGATCGAGACCATCAATCGCACGCAATTGCCCAAAGGGGTTGCAATCGTCCCCTACTACGATCGCTCATGGCTGATCGACAAGACGCTGCGCACCGTGTTTGGCAACCTGCTCGAAGGCGCCGTGCTGGTCTGCGCCGTGCTGGTCCTGTTTCTCACCAACATCCGGGCGGCGCTCATCGTGGCCGCGGTGATCCCCTTGTCGCTGCTGGCCACCTTTCTGGGGCTGACCTTCGTCGGTATCCCGGCCAATCTGCTGTCTCTGGGCGCGATGGACTTCGGCATCATCGTCGACGGTGCGGTGATCGTGGTCGAGAACATCTTCAGACGACTCGGTCAGCTGCGCGACGCCGAGGTCAACGACCCTGCGGCCCGACGCGAAGCCGTCCTCAAGGCGACCATCGAGGTCGGCCGACCGACACTGTTTTCGATGCTCATCATCATCGTGGCGCATGTGCCGATCTTCACGCTGCAGCGCCATGAGGGTCGGATCTTTTCGCCGATGGCCTGGACGGTCAGCTCGGCGCTGATCGGATCGCTGATCCTGTCACTGACGGTGGTGCCGCTGGCCTGTGCGTGGTTCCTTCGCAAGGTGCCTCATGACGACAACCTCGTCGTGCGTTTTTTCAAGGCTCGTTATGCGAAGGTGCTTGACTGGGCGATCAATCAGCGGGTGATGGTGATCGGGCTGGCCATCGCCGCGCTGCTGGCCGCAGGCGTTGTGGCAACCCGCCTGGGCAGCGAGTTCCTGCCCGAGCTCAATGAAGGCTCGATCTGGGTGAATGTCACGCTCGCACCCTCGGTTGCACCCATCGAGGCGCAGACCGCCGCGCGCCAGATTCGCAGCGCGCTCGTCGCGGTGCCCGAAGTGTCGTCGGTGATTTCGAAGGTCGGGCGCCCGGACGATGGCACCGATCCGAAAATCTTCAACTCGGCCGAATTCTTCGTCGAGATGAAGCCCGAGAACCAGTGGCGAAAGGGCTTGACCAAGCAGGCGCTGATCCGCGAGCTGGATGCCTCGATCGGCAAACTGCCCGGGCTGGAACCCAGTTTTTCGCAACCGATTCGCGACAACGTGCTTGAGAGCATTTCGCAGATCGACGGCCAGATCGTCATCAAGATCCAGGGCGACGACTTCGACACCATCAAACAGATTGCAAGGCAGATTCGCAGTCGAATCGCCAATGTGCCGGGCGTGACCCGCAGCTTCGTCGACCGGGATGGCCGGTTGCCGCAGTATCGAATCGATATCGACCGGATCACTGCAGGACGGTATGGCGTGAATGTGGCCGACCTGCAGGGCACGATCGAATCGGCACTGGCCGGCAAGGCGGCGACCGAGTTGTGGGAAGGCGAGCGACACTTCTCGGTGGTGGTCCGCCTCAAGCCCGAACAGCGGGATCTCTCGCGCTTGTCCGACCTGCTGGTCACCGGAGCGAACGGCTCGCAGATTCCGCTGTCTCAGGTCGCAAGCTTTCGTATGACCGAAGGTGCGATGAACATTTCCCGCGAGAATGGCCAGCGCGTTGCAGCCATCGGCGTGTTCATCCGGGATCGCGACATGGGCAGCGTGGTGGCCGACATGCAAAAGCTCGTCGATGCCGAAGTGAAACTGCCGGCGGGCTACACCATCAGCTGGTCTGGGGAATTCGAGAATCAGCAGCGCGCCATGGCTCGCCTGTCCTGGGTGATCCCGTTGTCAGTCCTGATGATTTTCCTGCTGCTCTTTGATGCCTTCGGCTCGCTGGCCAGTGCGGCGCTGATCATCGCGAACATCCCTCTGGCGATGATCGGCGGGCTGGTGGCGCTGTGGCTCACCGGGATTCCACTGTCGGTGTCGGCCGCCATCGGGTTTATCGCCCTGTTTGGTCAGGCCGTGCTCAATGGCGTGGTGATGGTGTCCGACTTCAATGCGCGTGCGGCCGGCTTTACGGATTTCGAGTCGATCCGATCTGCTGTACGCGAGGGCGCACTGCAGCGCTTGAGAACCGTGATGATGACCGCGCTGCTGGCCATGCTGGGTCTGCTGCCCATGGCGCTGTCTCATGGGATTGGCGCGGAAACGCAGCGGCCGCTCGCGGTGGTGGTGATCGGTGGTCTGGTCAGTGCGACGCTGCTGACCCTGATCGTGCTGCCAGCCCTGTATCTGATGGTCGCCAAGCGCTGGCCGACTTCCCTGGCCTCTGAAGAAGCGACCATGACCGCTCATTGAGTCGCCCGCAGGCAGGGGCTACCATCGCCCTTCTTTGATCGAGGGTCACCCATGATGTTGAACTTCGCACGGCTGATGCGCTGGGCAGGCTTGCTGGCCGCCGTGATGGCTGGGCTTTCGATGCCGGCGCAGGCAGCCGATCTGCCGATTTTCGATGCACACATCCACTACAGCCACGACGCCTGGCAGGTCGTGCCGCCGCGCGAGGCGGTGGCCTTGCTGCGCAAGGCGGGTCTGCGCAAGGCCATGGTCTCGAGCTCGTCCGATGAAGGCACCCAGCTGCTGGTGGCCGAGGCCCCTGATCTGATCGTCCCTTCCTTGCGGCCCTATCGCAGCCGCGGCGAGATCGGCACCTGGGTCCGCGACGAGTCGGTGATCCGCCACCTCGAATCCAGGCTGTCGAAATTTCAGTACGCGGCCATTGGTGAATTCCATGTCTATGGCGCTGACGCCGATCTGCCGGTCATGCGACGCCTGGTGGAGCTGGCAAAGCAATACCGGCTGCTGATGCACCTGCACGGTGATGCCGATGCGGTCGAACGTGTCTTCAAGCAGGACCCGCAGGCGCGCATCCTGTGGGCCCATGCCGGCTTTGCTGCACCCGACGAGGTACGGGCCACGCTGCGTCGGCACCGGATGCTCTGGGCCGATCTGGCCTTTCGCAGCGACCCGGGCAGCGGCAGCACGGTCAACCCGGCCTGGCGTGCAGCCTTCGAAGAATTTCCAGATCGCTTCATGCTCGGCACCGACACGTTCTCGCCCGAGCGCTGGTGGTATGTGACCGAGCATGCAGCCTGGGCGCGCGCCTGGCTGGCGGATTTGCCCACCCCTTTGGCCGAGCGGATTGCCTATCGCAACGCCGAAGCGATGCTGTCAACGCGTCCCGTGGCTCAGTCACAGGCTTACCCGGGCACATGCCCCACTGTGCTGGGCAGCAAGATCGGCCGCCTGCTGCAGGGAGACAGTCTTGACATCGCCTGGCGCGCGGTGCCGGCGTCGATTGCAGTGGGCAAGCCCTTTTCGATCGAATTCGAAGTCTGTCCGCGGGGCGCGTCATCGCCCATCGAGCGGCTGTCTGTGGATGCCTGGATGCCAGATCACCGGCATGGCATGAACTATCGACCCACCCTGACCGGACAAGCACCCAGTGTGATTCGTGCCGATGGTCTGGTGTTTCACATGCCCGGACGCTGGCAACTGGTCTTTGAGGCGGCGATTGCTGGCCGCACGCTGCGACTGACCGAAGATGTGACGGTTCGATAAACGCATGAGGCTCCGGCGCGCCGCACTGATGGCGATCCTGCTGGCGGGCCTGTGCAGTTGTCGGTCGGTGCCAAACGCCTCGCCGGATGCGAGCACCGAGGTCACGAAAACCGCATCGGTGCAATCGCGACAAACGACGGCCGATGCGCTCGGCCTGAGCGAGGCCACCGTCGAGGCCACCCTCATGCATGGCCCCTGGCCGGTGCGGTTTCGTCCCGATCCGGGCAACCGCGCCTCGGGCCATCCCGCAGCCATCGAGCTCGGGCGGCGACTGTTCAACGACCCGCGACTGTCGGCTGATGGGCAACGCGCCTGCGTCAACTGCCACCGGCCGGAGCAGGGCTTCGCAGACGGCCGAGCGCGCAGCCCGGCGGCGCATGGCGGCCCGCTCGATCGCAATGCCCAGGGCCTGCTCGATGTTCGCTTGCAGCACTGGTTCGGCTGGGATGGTGCGGCCGATTCGCTGTGGGCCTTTGTGATGCGGCCCCTGGCGGATACACAGGAGATGGGTGCAAGCACGGAGTCGCTCGAGCAGCTGTTTGCGCGGGACGCGCAGCTGGCCTGTTTGCGCCAGGCCGCCTTCGAGTTGCCCGACCCTGCAGCACGCACCTCGAGTCCGCGGCCTCAGTCGGTGCGGGTCGAGATCGCCAAATCATTGGCTGCGTATCTGGAGACGCTGGATTCACCGCGATCGCGTTTCGATGATTTCCGCGACGCACTCGATCGCGGCGACATCGAGGCTGCCAAGCGTTACCCGCCTGATGCGGTTCGCGGACTGGAACTGTTCACCGGGGCGGGGCGCTGCAACCTGTGCCACCTGGGCCCGGCATTCAGCAACGGCGAGTTCCATGACATCGGCCGGCCCCATTTCGCGGCCAACGCCCGACCCGATCCGGGTCGGCATGGCGGGATCAAGGCGGTGCTGAGCGATCCCTACAACCGGCTGGGCGTGTGGTCCGATGCGGACTCAACACGGCAGCCTGTCGGTTCAGCAAGCGATACCGCGGTGCTGACCCGTCACCTGCAGGCCCATCACCGCAATTTCGGCGAATTCCGTGTGCCCGGACTGCGCGGGGCCTTGCACACCGCGCCGTATTTTCACGATGGCAGCGCACCCGATCTGGCTGCAGTGGTGAATCATTATTCGGACATCGATCTGGAGCGGCTGCATGCCGACGGTGAATCGGTGCTGCGTCCGCTCAAGCTCGATGCCCGCGCCCGGGCCGATCTGCTGGCGTTTCTCGAAAGCCTGTCTCAACCCTCGCCGGTTCAGGCTGCGCGGGCGCCCTGGGCAGGCCGCAATGAGCCGATCCACTCGCAGGCCTGCGCCATGGCACGGTCTGCGCCATCGAGCACGCCGCCGTAGTTGAAAAACCCGTGGTGCATGCCGGCGCAGCGGTGCATCGCGACCTCGACACCGGCATCGCGCAGGCGCATGCCATAGGCCTCGCCTTCATCGCGAAGCACATCCACCGCAGCAGTCATCAGCAGCGTGGGTGGCAGGCCCGCCAGATTCTGCGACAGCAGGGGCGCAGCCAGCGGTGGCAGGCCACTGGCCGCCTGAGCGTCCATCGCGCGGCCCAGGTAGAGGTCCCAGAACCAGACCATCATGTCGCGGGTCAGGCCGTAGCCGCTTGCAAACTCGGCATAGGACTCGAACTGGGCGGTGTAATGCGCCGTGACCGGATAGAGCAGCAACTGGCCGGCGAGTTTCGGCGCGCCCTCGTCGCGCAGCTGCAGCGCCACCGCCGCAGCCAGATTGCCTCCAGCGCTGTCGCCTGCAACCACGGTTCGGGCCGGGTCGACGCCCAGTTCATCAGCCTGTGCCATGGCCCAGCGGGTGGCGGCGACGCAGTCGTCCGGGGCAGCCGGAAAACAATGCTCTGGCGCCATTCGATAGTCGACCGAGACGACAACCGCCTGGGCGCCCGATGACAGGCGGCGTGCGGTCGCGTCATGGGTGTCGAGGTCGCAGACCACCCATCCGCCGCCATGAAAGAACAGGATCAGTGGCAGGCGCGCACTGCCGGCGTGGGTTGGGCGATAGATTCGAACCGGCAGCGGCCCGCCCGGCCCCTCGATGATGCGATCAACGCCCACCGGCTCGGGTGGCCGGGGCACCAGATCGGCGATCGATTTGGAAAACCCCTTGCGGGCGACCTCAACCGGCAGGGTGTTGGCGGCCGGTCGGCCTTCAAAGAGCTTGAGCAATGCACGAACTTGCGGATCGAGTTCCATCATTCCACCTTTCCAATTTTTCTGACCACATCTGACAGGACCGCGTTTTCGCGCTCGTAAAAGCGCGCGAACTCCGGCGCATCCAGGAACTGAATGGGCGTGCCCAGGGTTTCGAAGCGCTGCTGGAATGCGGCATCCGAGAGAATCGCCCTGGAGGCCGCCCGCAACCGGGCAAGCACTGCATCCGGTGTGCCAGCGGGCACGAACAGGCCGGCCCACTGCGAGAACTCCACATCGAACCCGGCTTCATTCAGGGTCGGCACATCGGGGAGTGCGGCCAGCCGTGCGGAACCCCAGCTGCCCAGCACCCGCAGCTTTCCGGCCTTGACCTGCGCAACGATGCTCGACGGCCCGGTGGCCAGTGCCTCGACCTGCCCGCCCAGCAGTCCGACCACCGCCGGCCCGGCGCCGGTGTAGGGCACATGCAGCAGCTTGACGCCAGCACGCGCCGCGAACATCTCCATCGGAACATGCATCGTGCCGTAGTTGCCCGACGATCCGTAGGGAATCTGCCCGGGGCGTTTGCGCGCATCGGCGATGAAATCAGCCACCGATTTCCAGGGCGCCTCGCTGCGCACGGCCAGCACCACCGGATCGGCCGTGAAGCGGGCCACCGGAATCAGGTCCTTGTTGGCAAACAGCGGCGCTCGGCCCAGCACCCGATCGGCCTCGGGCAGGATCGAAATCGAGGACAGGGCCATCAGCAGGGTGTAGCCGTCGGGCTTGGCCCGCGCCACCTGCTGCATGCCGATGCCGCCGCCCGCGCCTGCCTTGTTCTCGACCAGCACCGGCTGACCCAGCACCTTTTCCAGCGCCAGTGCCACCGGACGGCCGACCAGATCGGCCACTCCACCGGGCGGAAAGGGCACGACCATCGTCATGGGTCGAACGGGCCAGGCCGACTCCTGCCCCCAGGAGTGGGTGGCAGCCGTCCCGGCCAGACCCGCACCCAGCGCTTTGAGTATTGCGCGTCGATTCATCATCGCCCGTGCTCTCAGGGTTGCAGGACGACACGCCCGACCACCCGACCTTCGGCCAGATCACGCAGCGAGGCATTGACCTCGGCCAGCGGGCGCAGCGTCAGGGGAATCTCGGGCAGTTTGACCGTCTGGGCCAGCGCGATCAGTTCGCGCAGTTCATTCAGGCCCGAGACATAGGAGCCCACCACGGTCATCGACTTGAACGGGAACATCGGGACCGGGCAGCGGAACTCGCCACCGAACAGTCCGACGATCACCACCGTGCCGCCACGACGAACCAGATTCACTGCCATCGACGTGCTCGATTCCGAACCGACAAAGTCGATGACACCGGCGATGTTGTTGCCCGCCCCCTTGACCGCGGTCCGGGTCGCATCAGCGGCCGAGGGATCAATGGCCATGGCGGCGCCGTCGCGCAATGCAGCCTCGCGCTTGCCGGCATCCGGATCGATCGCAATGATCTTGGCCTTCGAGATGGCCGACAGCAGGGCAATTGCGGTCATGCCGACCCCGCCGCAACCGACCACCGCGATGTAGTCGTCTTCCTGCGCCTGCGGAATCTTGCGGATCGCGCCGTAGGCCGTGATGCCGGCGCAGGCAAAGGTGGCCGCGCGGGCCGCATCCAGGTTGCCGATCGGCACCAGATAGCGCTCATGCGGCACCCGGCACAGGTCGGCATAGCCACCAGGCAATTGCATGCCCAGGTTACGCGCCGCACGGTTGCACAGGTGGTCGTTGCCGGCGAGGCAGGTCGGGCACTCACCGCACCCCAGCCAGGGATAGACCACCACCCGATCACCCGCCTTCACATCGCGCACATCGGGACCGACTTCGACGACCTCGCCACCGATCTCATGGCCCATGGTCACCGGCAGCCGGGTGCCCCCCTTTTCCAGCGAGGTGAACTTGCCACCGCCCATGTCGAAGCCACCGGCCTGGATGTGGAGGTCTGAATGACAGATGCCGCAGTGTGTGACGCGCACGGTGACTTCATGCCCGGCGGGCGCCGCCAGCGTGTCTTGCTGCAGTTCGAGGGCCTCTCCCCATTTTGGAAACGCCCAGCGATGGGCACAGCGATAGTCCATGAAAGCTCCTGAAGGTATCTGGGCGGATCGAGAACGGACGGATGATGCACCGGCTCGGGCAGGATGGCGAACCGCAGGGGCATGGACTGAACCGTGCACCGACAGGACCCAAGGCGCGCACCGCTGCGCGGGTCTGCTGCGGTTTCAGGCAATGGCCGGGATCATGAACTGAGGCAACCTGACCACGAAACACGAACCCTTGCCCAGCCCGCCACTGGTCACCACGACCGTGCCGCCGTGCAGCTCGACCAGACTCTTCACCAGCGACAAGCCGATGCCCAGGCCACCCTGCGAGCGATCCATGCCGGTATCGATCTGCGCGAACAGATCGAACACATGGGCCATTTGCTCAGGCGCAATGCCGATGCCGTTGTCGCACACATGGATCAGCACATCCGGTTCATCACACTCGACCTTGACGTCGATCCAGCCATTCGCGTCAGTGTATTTGGAGGCATTCGAGAGCAGGTTTTCCACAATCTGAATCAGCCGGTCACGGTCAGCATCGATTGGAATGGGCTCCTGCGGCAGGTGCACGCGCAACTGCTGGTGCTGGCCCTCGATCATGGGCCGCATCGTCTCGACCGCATTGAGCACCTTCTCGCCCAACATCAAACGCTCGCGGCGCAACTCGATCTTGCCCTGGGTGATGCGCGAGACATCGAGCAGGTCATTGACCAATCGGGTCATGTGCCGCAACTGGCGCTCGCACATGGCCACTGCCTGCCCGGCAGCGGTTTCAGGCTGCACAGTCCGGCCCAACAGACTGACCGCATTGCGAATCGGCGCCAGCGGATTGCGCAACTCGTGCGCCAGCATCGCCAGGAACTCATCCTTGCGCCGGTCAGCCTCCTGCAGTGCGAGTGTCGCCGCCTCGCGTGCACAGGCCGTCGTGTGCAGGCTGTTGCTGGCCGCCTCGAGTGCTGCGTACATCGACGCAATTTCGGCAATCGGCGAGCTGCGATGCGCAACCCGGCCGCCCTGCGCCAGGGTGTGCGCATCGGCTCCAACCGCATCGACTGCCGTCGCCACTCGCTGCCCAACGATCAGGCTCATGAGAATGCCCAGGCCGAGGACTGCCGCACCGGCCACCGCCATGCGCGCAATCGACTGACGCAGCGGTTCATCGCGAATCGCACTGGGCTCACTGACCACCACCGCCCACCCGACCGGCACCCGCTTCCAGGCAGCGATCACCGAGCCCCCGTCCATCGCCGGAATCCGGATCGCACCCTGTTGCGGGCTGTCGAGCAAAGCACGGCGCAATTCGCCAGCCAGCAGCGTGTCGAAGTGGCGCTCCAGATCGGGGGTTCGGGCAACGATCAGCATCTCGCGGTCGATCACCAATGCCGCCGTACTCTCTTGCAACCCACTGGTGATCACCCGCGTGAAACGCTTGGTGTCGAGTCGGCCATCCAGGACCCACCGAACCACGCCGTCACGCAGCACCGGCACCGCGATCGAGACCCCGAGCGCCCCGTCCGAGGTTCGATAAACGTCTGACAAGGTGGGCTTCGCCGTCGCAACCGCTGCGCGAACATGCTGGTCGTCATGCGACGGCAGTGTGGAAACCGAGGGTCGTGCCGCATCGACCAGCACACTGCCATCAGGAGCCAGAATGTCGATATCGTCCCAGCCCTCTCGGCGCTCAACGAGCCTCGCAATGACCTCATCGATGCCGTCAAATGCGGTGCGCTGTGACAACTGCAACTCACCCAGCAAGCGCAACTCGCGGGTCAGGCCGTAGATCTCCCGATCCACCGCCACCGCCAGGGTATCGGCGGCCTGTACCAGCCCTCTGCGCGTGGCGTCACGCTCGCTCTCCCACAGCTGCGCAAGGAACCACAATCCCAGAAAAACCAGTGGCAGCGCTGCCATCAGCGGCAGGGCTGCCAGCAGGCCTTTGAGCTTGACCACCCTGACAGGCGAGGGCTTCGACATTCATCCACCTCGGCGTTTCGGTCCAGTCTATGACCCCGATACGGCCCAGCTGGACACCCGGATGGATGGATGCCTGAGACACGGCGTGCGCACTGACGCACACTGAAGCGGCCCTCTGACACCAGACAGAGGGTTTGACGCCGAGTGCTTATTTGAGCGGCTTGAATCTCAGGCGCTGCGGCCTGGCGGCGTCTTCACCCAGACGCTTTTTCTTGTCGGCTTCGTATTCCTGATAATTGCCGTGATAGAAGGTCCACTGCGAATCGCCTTCTGCGGCCAGAATGTGGGTGGCGATTCGGTCGAGGAACCAGCGGTCGTGTGAAATCACCATCACGCTGCCGGCGAATTCGAGCAATGCATCCTCGAGCGCCCGAAGGGTTTCGATGTCGAGGTCATTGGAGGGCTCGTCGAGCAGCAGGACATTGCCCCCGGCCAGCAGGGTCTTGGCCATGTGCAAGCGACCCCGTTCGCCACCGGACAGCGACCCGACCAGCTTTTGCTGATCGCTGCCCTTGAAATTGAAACGGCCGATGTAGGCGCGCGACTGCATCTCGAAGCGACCCACGGTCAGGATGTCCGAGCCACCCGAGACCTCCTCCCAGACATTTTTCTTGCCGTCGAGCGTATCGCGCGACTGATCGACGAAAGCCAACTGCACGGTGTGCCCGATGCTGACCTCGCCTGAGTCCGGCTTTTCCAGACCGGTGATCATGCGAAAGATCGTCGACTTGCCCGCACCGTTCGGGCCGATGATGCCGACGATCGCACCCGGCGGCACCTTGAAGCTGAGGTTGTCGATCAGCAGGCGATCGCCGAAGGCCTTGCTCACGCCCTTGAACTCGATGACCTCATTGCCCAGCCGCTCGGCCACCGGGATGAAGATCTCCTGAGTCTCGTTGCGTGTCTGGTACTCGTAGGACGACAGCTCTTCAAAGCGCTGCAGACGCGCCTTGCTCTTGGCCTGACGGCCCTTGGCGTTCTGGCGCACCCATTCCAGTTCTTTCTTCAGTGCCTTCTGACGGGCTGATTCTGAAGACTCCTCCTGCTTCAGGCGGTTGCCTTTCTGGTCGAGCCAGGAGCTGTAGTTGCCCTTCCAGGGGATGCCGTGGCCACGGTCGAGTTCGAGAATCCATTCGGCCGCGTTGTCCAGAAAGTAGCGATCGTGGGTCACACCCACAACCGTTCCCGGAAACCGGTGCAGAAACTGCTCAAGCCAGTCGACGCTTTCGGCATCGAGGTGGTTGGTCGGCTCATCGAGCAAAAGCATGTCGGGCTTGGAGAGCAAAAGCTTGCACAGCGCCACACGGCGCTTTTCACCGCCAGAAAGCGGGCCGATCTTGGCGTCCCAGGGCGGCAGGCGCAGGGCATCGGCTGCGACTTCCAGCTGCTGGTCGAGGCTGTTGCCGTCAGAGGTGGCGATGATTGCCTCGAGCTCGGCCTGCTCGGCGGCCAGCTTGTCGAAGTCGGCGTCTTCCTCGGCATAGGCGGCATACACTTCATCGAGCCGCTTCTTGGCGCTGACGATGTCGCCCAGTGCGCCTTCGACTTCCTCGCGCACGGTCTTGTCGGCATCCAGCTGCGGCTCCTGCGGCAGGTAGCCGACCTTGATCCCGGGCATGGGAACTGCATCCCCTTCGATGTCCTTGTCCAGCCCGGCCATGATCTTGAGCAGGGTGGACTTGCCTGAGCCGTTCAGTCCGAGCACGCCGATCTTGGCTCCCGGGAAGAACGACAGCGAAATGTCCTTGAGAATTTGGCGTTTGGGCGGGACGGTTTTTCCCACCCGATTCATGGTGTAGACGTACTGGGCCATGACGGGGATCCGGCGATTTGAGGGCGAAGCAGCGATTATCGCTTGATCAGGCCCTCGGGCCCCAGAAGGTCTGTGCGATCGCGCCGGGTTGTCGCCCACAGGCGCGAATCATCATTTTCGCAACGTGTATCAGAACTGCAACGGCGGCTTCACGGAAGCTTTGAAACGCAATGCGATAATCGAAAAAGTTTTTTTCCGGCTTCCTGAATTGGTTGTACCGCCTGGTCTACACTGCACCGCCTTTGCTGTGACCCGGACTTCCGGCACGGTCATGACCTGCCCGTCCACAGTTTGTTGATGTTTTTCGCTGTCATTTTATCCAAGGAGAGTCTAATGAAACTGCATCCCAAGCAGCTCGCGGTGGCCGTCTCGGTCGCCCTTCTCGCCCCTCTGGCCGTTCAGGCCCAGAGCACGACCACCGGCACGGCCGCCCGCACCATGTCGGGTACCAGCGCCGCCACGACCTACGAGCCAGGCAGCTCGTGGTCCAACCCGCTGGGTGGCTTCACCGAGTCCAACAGCGGCCGCCTGAGCGCTGCCAACTGGTACGACGACCGCTGGTATGTCACCCCGCTGATCGGCTACACCTTCGCCGACAAAGACCCCCGCCATTCAGGCGACGGCGACATGAACTACGGCCTGGCCATCGGTAAGCCGATCAGCCCGAGCTGGAACCTCGAGCTGCGTGGCCTGTGGGAAGACCTCGACGCCAATGGAAAAGGTCCTGGCGCCTATCGCGGCACCTCCTGGAAGAACTGGTCGGTCGGCCTCGACGCCCAGTGGTTCTTCCTCGGCCGCACCGGCTATGACCGCTGGAACTCGATCCAGCCCTACGCAGTGGTCGGTGTCGGCGCCATCAACGACAAGGGCACGAACGTGCTGGGCAGCAAGTCGAACACCAGCTTCATGGCCAATGCCGGCGTCGGCTTCGTGTGGCCCTTCGCCACCTGGGGCCGTCTGGTCGTCGATGGCCGTTATCGCTGGGATGACAACAGCGGCAGCCAGCCGATCGGCTTCACCAACACCGCCCGCTTCGGCGAGTGGGTCGTGACCGCCGGCCTGCAGATCCCGCTGGGCACCGTGCCTGCAGTGGCTGCACCGGCTCGCGTCGTTGCACCGCCGCCCCCGCCGCCGCCGGCTCCTCCGGTCATCGTCGCGCCCCCGCCGGCACCGGCTCCGGTCGTCCCGATGCCTGTTCCGGCACCTGCTCCCGCACCTGCTCCGATCACCCGTTCCTTCGACCTGTCGGCTGATGGCATGTTTGCCTTCGACCGCTCGGAACTGTCGCAGGTGGGTCGCAGCCGCATCGATCAGATGATCGCTGGCATGAAGCAAGCTGGTATCACCGATGTCCGCGACATCAAGATCGTTGGCCACACCGATCCGATCGGCGCTGATGCCTACAATCAGACGCTGTCGGAAGCCCGCGCCAATGCGGTCAAGGCCTACATGGCTACCCAGGGCGTGAACTCGAGCGTCATCTCGGCCACCGGCCGTGGTGAGAGCCAGCTGAAAGTGACGGAAGCCGATTGCCGCGCCAAGGGCGAAGGCAAGCCGCAAGCCACGCTGATCCGCTGCCTGTCGCCGAACCGTCGCGTTGAAATCACCGCGACCGGCACGCAAGCGCGTCGCTGATCAGTGCTTCGAAGCGGGGCGCGCGTTAAGCGTGCCCCTGAAAAGGCCGGCGCAATGCCGGCCTTTTTTTCGTTCACCGCGCAGGCTCATCCGGCGTTCCAGGTTCTGAACCCCTGCGGGCTTGGCGATTGGCTCTCAAGCACAATGGCTGCTCAACCATCACCTCAGGCAGGCCATGTCGGCAGTTCAATCAGATTTACCTCCGGATGTCGTCAGCATCGAGCGCCGAGGGCGAATCGCGATCGTGCGCCTGGATCGGGGCGACGGACGAAACGCCTTGTCGATGCGCGTGCTTCGCGAACTGACCCGGGCAGCCCGCTCGTTTGAAAGCGATCCGGATGTCTCGGCAGTCATCTTGACGGGCACAGCGAAGGTGTTCAGCCTCGGCGCCGACCTGCGCGACGAAGAATCCCGCGTGGTACGGGCCGCACGGCTCGCCGAGAAGCGCTTGGCGATGCAAACGGGTGGCCGGATGTGCCGGGCCTGGGAAGAACTCGAGCCCCTGACCATCGCGGCCATCGAAGGCTGGTGTGTGGGCGGTGGCGCTGCGATCGCTGCCGCCTGTGACCTGCGTATCGCCGCGACATCGGCCACGATGTATGTGCCTGAGATCGAGCGGGGCATGAACCTGTCGTGGGGGGCGGTACCGCGGATCACGCGGCTGGTCGGACCGGCCCGCGCCAAGCGGGTGATCATCCTGGCCGAAAAAATTGCAGCCCAGCAGGCGCTGGATTGGGGTCTGATCGACGAGATTGCACCCGACGGCAGCGCGCTCGACGCGGCCATCGCCATGGCTGAACGTGCGGCCAGCCTGCCCCCGGTGCAGTTGCGCATGATCAAGCAATCGATCAATGCCACTGCATTTGCGCTGGACCGTGCGATCAGCCATGCTGATTTCGATCAGTTCGCACTGGCCGCAGCGTCGGGTGACTATGCCGAAGGCGTGCAATCCTTTCTTGAGCGACGCCCGCCGAACTACACCGGCGCCTGAGCGCTGACCGGCGCACGGCCGGTTCGGTTCAGCCTTGCGTTGCCGATTCCAGAGCGGCGAGCACCGCATCGCCCATGGCGGCGGTGCCGAGCACGGTTTCACCAGGGCTGGCCA
>CAIXXI010000205.1 GCA_903923345.1 uncultured Burkholderiales bacterium
GCGCGCTTTTCGAGGAAGGCGGCGACGCCTTCGCGTGCATTCGGGCTGTCGAATTCGGCTCGCACCCAGTGATCTTCGACGGCAAGGCCTGCATCCGTGACCTGCGGTCCTGCGGCTTCGATGCAGCGGCGGATGCCTTCGATCGCCGAGGGGCTGAAACCACTGACTTCACGTCCGAATGACAGCGCCTGCTCGATCAATGTTGAATCGGGGCTGGCAAGGCGATGGATGAGGCCGATCGCATGGGCCTCGGCCGTGTCGACCGGCCGCCCGGTCAGCATGAGTTCCGCGGCGCGTGCAGGCCCGACCAGGGCAGGCAGAAACTGGGTGCCGGCATAGGCGGGCAGCAGCCCGAGCTTGATTTCAGGCAAGGACATTTTCACGTGCGGGGCGGCGATGCGCAGCAGACAGGCCATGGCCAGTTCAAGACCGCCGCCGTAAGCCAGGCCATTCATGGCTGCCACCGTGATCAGCCGGGAGCGGGACAGGCGAACCAGCAAGGCGCGCGCCATCGAGGTCTTGGCAGACCGCTGCTCGGCGGTGAGCCCCTGCAATTCGCTCAGGTCGGTGCCCGCGCAAAAGGCGCGATCGTCGCGGCCGGTGATCACCAGCAGCGGCAGGCGCTGCGATTCAAGCGAGTCGATGCAGCCGGCCAGACCATCGAGCACCGGGCGGGTCAGGGCATTGAGCTTGGCAGGGCGTTCGATTCGAAAGAGGGCGCCGTCTTCGAGCGGCTCGATGCTGAACGAGTCGGTGGTTGCGGTCATGGCGTGTCTCCTGGCAAGGCGTGTTTAGGGCGCGAATACAGTCGGTCAGGATAAACCGACGACGCGCACCGCTCGGGGTCACTCATAGCCTGGCAGTCCGCGGTGCGGATCAGGCCCGCTTGAGCGCCAGCAGTTGGTCTGCAAACTGAGCAAATCCGAAACCGCCCTCGCCGGGCGTCACCACCGTTGGGCGATGGCTAAGGCCATTCCAGTACCGGCGAATATTGGCCACACCCACCGACAGTGGCAGCACTTCGAACAGCGGCTGATCATTGGGTGAGTCGCCCACATGGCAGACCCGGGCGCGGATACTCGCCTCGTCCAGCCCCTGTTCTGCCAGGTAACGCATCGCGGTCGTGCGTTTGGAGTGCTCGCCGTACCAGGCATTGATGTGAATCGAACTCGCCGTGGCCTGGGCACCGAGTGCATGAATCCGGCCAAGGACCTGCCGGACGGTCTTGGCAGCAACCGGTGGCCGGTTCTGGCCGATGTCGATGGCCACCTCGCACAGTCGATAAGGCTGATCCAGAGTCAGGCTCAGGTCGGGATAGTCGAGGAGGATGCGCTCGACCTGTTCACGCAGCCGGGCCTGGTCGGCACGGATCTCGGGCAAAGGCCGATCGCTGTTCAATTGCAATCGGCCCGCGACTTTTCGCATCACCACCGCGCCGTTTTCGGCAATCACCGCCGAGACCGGCCAGGCATGGGCAATGTGGTCACACCAGCCGGCGCAGGCTCCGGTCACTGCAATCACCTCGATGCCGTGCTCGCGCAAGGCCGCCAGCGCGACCAATGCCTGCGGTGGCAGGCGCCCGTGCAGGGTCAGGGTGTCGTCGACATCGGTCAGGACCCAGTCGATGGCCGCCCAGTGCGGGCCGAGTGGCCAGGCATCGTGATCGGGGTTCGATTCGGAGGCGCTCGAATTCATGAGGAAATGAGTCAGGCAGGGCCGGTCAAGTCGTCATAATGAACCGATCCAGGCACAGCCTGCCGCCTGCTCGCCATCAACACACACCACAACCCCACGAGGCCGACATGACCCAGCCGAAGAAGTCCCCGGAATCCCTGCGCAGTGCGCGTTGGTTCGCACCCGACGACATCCGCTCGATGGGCCATCGCTCCCGCTTCATGCAGATGGGCTACGGCCCGAGCGACTGGGTCGGCAAACCGGTGATCGCCATCATCAACACCTGGAGCGACCTGAACCAGTGTCACACCCACTTCAAGCAGCGCGTCGATGACGTCAAGCGCGGCGTGCTGCAAGCGGGCGGCCTGCCGCTTGAATTGCCCGCGATCAGCCTGTCCGAGCCGATCGTCAAACCGACCACCATGCTGTATCGCAATTTTCTGGCGATGGAGACTGAAGAGCTGCTGCGCAGCCATCCGGTCGACGGCGCGGTGCTGATGGGTGGCTGCGACAAGACCACACCGGGCCTGCTGATGGGTGCGTTTTCGGCAGGCCTGCCGGCGATCTACATGCCGGCCGGGCCGATGCTGCGCGGCAACTGGAAGGGCAAGACCCTCGGATCGGGATCGGACGTCTGGAAATACTGGGACGAGCGGCGCGCGGGCAACATCAGCGCCGAAGACTGGGTCGATGTCGAGGCCGGCATCGCGCGCAGCCATGGCACCTGCATGACGATGGGCACCGCGGCAACCATGATGGGCATCACCGAAGCCATCGGCCTGTCACTGCCTGGATCGGCAGCCATTCCGGCCGCGGATGCCAACCATCCCCGCATGGCTGCCGAGTGCGGGCGGCGCGCAGTACAGATGGTCTGGGAGGACATGACACCCGCGAGCTTCCTGACCCGCGAGCATTTCCTCAACGGCATTGCTGCGGCCATGGCGATGGGCTGCTCGACCAACGCGATCATCCATGTGGTGGCGATGTCGCGTCGGGCCGGTTGCCCGGTGTCGCTGGCCGATTTCGACGCGGCCAGCCGCAAGGTGCCGGTGATCGCCAACATCCGGCCCAGTGGTGATCAGTACCTGATGGAAGATTTTTTCTACGCCGGTGGCATGCCGGCCCTGCTCAAGCGCATCGAACAGCACCTCGCGCTGAACGTGCGAACGGTCAACGGCAAATCGATCGGCGACAACGTGGCGCGGGCCGAGGTCTACAACGACGACGTGATCCGTCCGCTGTCGAACCCGATTTATGCCGAAGGCGCGTTGGCCGTGTTGCGCGGCAACCTGGCGCCCGATGGCGTGGTCATCAAGCCCAGCGCCTGTGCGCCGCATCTGCTCAAACACACCGGCCGGGCGCTGGTCTTCGACGACTACCCGGCCATGAAGAAAGCCAGTGAAGATCCCGATCTGGATGTGACCGCCAACGACATCCTGGTGCTGCGCAATGCCGGCCCCCTGGGCGGGCCTGGCATGCCTGAGTGGGGCATGCTGCCGATCCCGACCAAGCTGGTCAAACAGGGCATCCGCGACATGCTCAGGTTATCGGACGCCCGCATGAGCGGCACGAGCTACGGCGCCTGCATGCTGCATTGCTCGCCCGAGGCCTTCATCGGCGGGCCGCTGGCGCTGGTCAGAACTGGAGACCTGATCAGTGTTGATGTGCCGGCACGCACCATTCACCTGAACGTGAGCGACGAAGAACTTGCCGCCCGCAAAGCCGCCTGGAAGCAGCCTGTCAGGCGCTATGAGCGCGGCTACGGCTGGATGTTCAGCAAGCACATCCTGCAGGCCGACCAGGGCTGCGATTTCGATTTCCTCGAGACCAGCTTTGGCGCGCCGGTGGCTGAACCCGACATCTTCTGAGTGCCCGGGCGGCGCACCGAATCACGGTGCGCC
>CAIXXI010000206.1 GCA_903923345.1 uncultured Burkholderiales bacterium
GCCGATGCCACTGGCGGCACCGGTGATGACGATGACTTTGTGCTCAAGCTTCATGAAGCATCTCCTTTTTTCTGTTGAAGGGTTTCGAGGTATTCGACCAGCGCCATGATCCGGCCGCGAACGCTCCATTCGGGCGGAAAGGGCGTGCCGCGCAACTGCTGCTGTGACTCGTCGCGGTAGACCTGCCCCCAGATCGGCATGTCGCGGGTGCCGTGCGGACCGGCCCCTTCGATGCCGCGACCATCGATGATCTCGCTCACCGCAAGTCGAGGGTAGACGCCGCCGTTGCGCAGGGCCAGTGTGGTCAGGTTGCTCGGGGGCCGGGCCAGGAAAGGGCGCATGGGGCCGTCGCCTCGGCCTTCGATGCCATGACAGGTCGCACAGTGCGAAATGAACTCATTGCGGCCCATCTCGACTCCGGTGCGTGACTGGGCAGATACCGGACTGGCCAGGAGCAGGCCGAGGCCGACCGCACAGCCGCTTGCAAGGATTGCATCACGCATCATCGTGCTCCGGTGGGCGGATCAGGAACTGATCCGATTATTCCATTGTCTGTTGCGCTCGCCCCGCCCCATTGATCGATGTCAGAACGGGATGGCGCCGCGCTACTATTGGGGGAGATCCCCGCACCAACGGATCGGGGCAGCACCGTCCGGGAGACCCATCACAATGAACGCACCCACAGAAGGCATGCGCCTGGTCGACAGCCTCAACGAGCGCTACACCGCAGAGCGCGGCTGGGTCTACATGACCGGTATCCAGGCGCTGGTCCGCCTGCCGATCCAGCAACGGCTGCGCGATGCCGCGGCAGGGCTGAACACCGGCGGCTACATCTCGGGTTATCGCGGCTCGCCGCTCGGGCGCTACGACATGGAGCTGTGGGGCGCCCAGGATCTGCTCAAGAGCCATGGGGTGGTGTTCAGGGCCGGCGTCAACGAAGACCTGGCCGCAACCGCCATCTGGGGCGCGCAGTACGTCGGGGTCTTTCCGGGTGCGACGGTCGACGGTGTCTTTGGCATCTGGTACGGCAAAGGGCCTGGCGTGGACCGCTCGGGCGATCCGTTTCGTCATGCCAATCTCGCCGGCACATCAGTCCATGGTGGTGTGCTCGCGCTGGCCGGCGACGATCACGGCGCGAAGTCGTCCACGGTCGCCAATTATTCGGACCTGAATTTCGTGGCGGCCGCGATTCCGCTGCTGTATCCGAGCAATGCCCAGGAGCTGCTCGACTTCGGGCTGCATGGCATTGCGATGAGCCGCTATTCAGGCTGCTGGTCGGCGATGAAGGTGGTCACCGATGTGGTCGAAGGCGGCGGGTCGGTCTACGTCGCGCCGGACTCGCCATCGATCATCACGCCGCCTGAAGGTGAGGCTTTGCCGGGCGGCGTCCACACCCGGTCCTTCGACTCGGCCATCCCGCAGGAAGATCGGCTCTATCACCACAAGCTGCATCGGGTGCTCGCCTACGCCCGAGCCAACCGATTGAACCGTATCGGCGGGGCCGGGCAGGGCGCCCGCATTGGCCTGGTGTCGGCCGGCAAGGCCTGGCAGGACGTGCAGCAGGCCTTTGCCAGCCTCGGACTGGATGATGCCCGGCTCGAGTCTTTGGGCATCCGCACGCTCAAGATGGGACTGGTCTGGCCCATCGAAGCCGAAGTCGTTCGCGAGTTCGCCCAGGGCTTGACGACCATCGTGGTGGTCGAGGAAAAGCGCCCACTCCTGGAAGACCAGATCCGGGCGGTGCTGTATGGCACTGCGCAGGCACCGATGATCGTTGGCAAGCATGCAGGCGGGCACTTCCTGAGTCCGGAACGCGGCGAGAGGGTCTTTCCCAATGCCGGAGAGATCAATCCGAGCCTGGTCGCGATGGTGATCGCTGGTGTGCTCGGCGAGAACGCTCAATCGCGCGGCGAGCCCTGTCCGGTTGCCCTGCCGGCGATGGCTCAAGCGTCTCGCCCTGGCCTGACTGCGCCGCTTCGCGCACCGAGTTTCTGCTCGGGCTGTCCGCATGGCCGATCGACCAAGCTGCCCGATGGCAGCCGCGCGCTGGCCGGCATCGGCTGCCACACCATGGCGATGTTCCAGGACCCCACCCGAACCACCACGGTGTCGCACATGGGCGGTGAGGGGGCGATGTGGCTTGGGCAGCAGCCCTTCACCACCGAAAAGCATGTCTTCGCCAACATGGGCGATGGCACCTATTTCCACTCGGGGTTTCTGGCGCTGCGTCAGGCGATCGCGGCCCATGTGCCGATCACCTACAAGATCTTGCACAACGGCTTCGTCTCGATGACCGGTGGCCAGGCGATCGACGGCGAGCTGTCGATCCCGGGCATCCTCGGCGAACTCGCCGCCGAAGGCGTGCAGAAGATCGCGCTGGTCAGCGATGATCCGGGCAAATGGGAAGGCGTCGCGCTCGCCCCGGTCGTCAAGGTTCACCATCGCTCGGAACTCGATGCGGTGCAGCGCGATTTCCGCGAATACCCCGATGTCTCGGTGATCCTTTACGACCAGCCCTGTGCCACCGAGCGCAGGCGGCTGCGCAAGCGGGGCAAGTGGGCTGACCCCGACAAGCGCGCATACATCAACAGCGCGGTCTGCGAGGGCTGCGGCGATTGCAGCACCGTCACCGGCTGCATGTCGATCGAGCCCCTTGAAACCGGCTTCGGTCGCAAGCGCAAGATCAACCAGTCGAGCTGCAACAAGGACTTCTCCTGCACCGAAGGCTTCTGCCCGAGCTTCGTCACCGTCACCGGAGGCAAGCTGCGCAAGTCCGGGCCTGGCGGATCGTCGCAGGGCACGGTTGATCCGCGGGCACAGGCGATCGCACACGGCGATGCGGTGTTTTCGAATCTCCCGCAGCCCCGGATCAGCACCCCGACCCAGGCCTTCAGCCTGCTGGTGGCCGGAATCGGTGGCACCGGCGTGGTCACCATCGGCCAGACGCTGGCGGTGGCGGCGCATCTCGAGGGCCTGTACAGCTCCAACCTCGATGTGACCGGTCTGGCGCAGAAATACGGCGCGGTGCTCTCGCATGTGAAGTTCGCGCCCGATCCGGCGATGCTGCATGCAACCCGCGTGGCCAATGGCGAATGCGATGCCCTGATCGGCTGCGACCTGATCGTCTCGGCCGGCGACGAAACCGTTGCCAAGCTCAAAGCCGGCAGCGGCGGCGTGGTCTGCACCGACATGGTCCCGACCTCGGAGTTCGCGCGCAATCCCGACTGGAACCCGGATGCCGAAGGCCTGGCTGCGCGTCTGGCCGGCGTGTTCGGCGAGCGTGGCTTGGCCCTGGAGGCGCTGCGCCTGTCGGCCTCGCTGATGGGCGACTCGATCACCGCCAACATGTTCCTGCTCGGTGCGGCCTGGCAAAAAGGGCTGGTCCCCTTGACCCATGCGGCCATCGATCGGGCCATCGAGCTCAACGGTGTGGCGATCGAGCAGAACCGTCGCGCATTCCTGTGGGGGCGTCGCGCAGCGCACGATCTGGCAGCGGTCGAGCAGATCGCCGTGGGCGCCGGGCCATCGGCCGCTCAGGTGATCCGCTTCGATCCGCGCAAGCCGGCTGCGTTCAGCGAGATGCTGGCCGAGCGCAGCACCTTCCTCACCGACTACCAGAATGCGGCCTATGCCGCCCGCTACACCGCGATGGTCCAGAAGGTGGCTCAGGCCGAATCCGCCCTGGGCCTGGGCGATTCACTGGCCCGCGCGGTCGCACGCGGACTCTTCAAGCTGATGGCCCACAAGGACGAATGGGAAGTGGCTCGCCTCTATGCCCGCTCTGAATTCCGGGAGGAGCTGGCGCGCACCTTCGAGGGCGATTTTTCGCTGCGATTCCATGTGGCCGGCGGCCCCTTCGGCAAGCGCGATCCAGTCACCGGCAAGTTGACCAAACGCGAAGTCGGCCCCTGGCTGATGACCGCGTTCCGGCTGATGGCACCGCTGCGCGGCCTGCGCGGCTCGATGCTCGACCCGTTTCGCAAGTCATCGGAGCGCACGCTGGCCGCCGAATTGCTGGCGCGTTATGAGTCCGACATCGCGCAGGTGCTGGCCGATCTCAGCAGCCAGACCCATGCCAATGCGGTGAAGCTGCTGTCCTTGCCGGACAAGGTGCGCGGCTATGGCCATGTGCGGGAGGCGCATGCGCAGCGCATGGAGGTCGAGCGCGCGGCCCTGCTGGCCCCGGCCAGCAGCCCGCAGCAGACAATCGAGGTGCGCCGCTCGGCCACCGCCTGAGTGTCGAGGAGCGGCCACCCGCCGAGCCAGCGAGCTCGCGGGGCCGCTCAGCCCGGCGGCGGGTGTCGCCTTGGGTTGAACTCGATCAGGATCGAGCGGTATTCACTCGAGAGGTCGATCGTCCTGACTACTCCGCCGCGCGCCCCCCGGGCTTGGGTCGCTTGCCGACGGTGATCGGCAGATCGATCTCCTTGCCGTCGCGCACAAAGGTGAATCGGCTCGATGCGCCCGGAGCCAGTTGAGCGATCACATTCAGCATGGTGGCGGTGTTGGGGATGGCCTTGCCTTCGACCTCGACCAGGATGTCGCCCGCCCGAACCCCGGCCTTGTCGGCCGGACCACCGCGCATCACCCCGGCGATGATCGCGCCGTCCTTGCGCGGCAACTTGAAGGCCTGAGCCAGTTCGGGCGTGACATCCTGAGGCTCCACACCGATGTAGCCGCGCACCACGCTGCCGTTGCGCACGATCTGGTCCATGACATTGCGAGCGGTCGAGACCGGGATGGCGAATCCGATGCCCAGTGAGCCGCCGGTACGCGAGTAGATGGCGGTATTGATTCCGAGCAGCCGGCCGTGGGTGTCGACCAGTGCGCCGCCTGAATTGCCCGGATTGATCGCGGCATCGGTCTGGATGAAGTTCTCGAAGGTGTTGATGCCCAGTTGGGTGCGACCCAGCGCCGAGATGATGCCCATCGTGACGGTCTGGCCCACACCGAAGGGGTTGCCGATGGCCAGCACCACGTCGCCAATCCGGGCCTGCTCGGCCTCGCCGAGTTCGATCGGCGCCAGATCGGGCAGTTCGACTCGCAGCACGGCCAGGTCGCTCTCGGGGTCGGATCCCACCAGACTGGCCGCCGACCGGCGCCCGTCCGACAGCAGCACCTCGATGCCGTCAGCCCCCTCGATCACATGATGGTTGGTGAGGATCAGGCCGTCCTTGGACACCACCACCCCCGACCCCAGGCTGGAGGTGGGCTGGCTGCGCTGCGGGTCGCCGAAGAACCGGCGCAGCAGCGGGTCATTCAGGTAAGGATGGTCCGGGGGAATGGCCCGGCCGGCCTTGCTGGTGTAGATATTGACCACCGCCGGAATCGCCCGGGCGGCCGCATCCGCGTATGACAGAATCGGGGCGCCCGAGGCGGTGGCGTCACGCGCAACCGGGCTGGCGGGCTGAGCCTGGCCCGCAGGCGAGCGAGCCAGTTTGGAGGGCAGCCACTCCGGCCGCAAGGTGGCCACCACGAAGGTCAGGGCCAGGCCGATTGCGACGGCCTGTGCGAACGTCAACCAAAGCTTCTTGAGCATGACCGGAACCGGGCGAGATGGGAATTGATCGAGTGGAAGGATCGGGTGCCGAGGCGACTCCGAGGGTCGTTCAGGGCACCGAGCCGACGTGGCGGGCTGCAGGCCAGAACACGCCTGCCATCGACCGGACTGCGCTGAGCGAGTTTCTGGACACCCTGCTCGAGCCGCGACGATTCTCCGATTATTGCCCAAACGGCCTGCAGGCGGAAGGCAAGTCGCGCATCGCCCGTGTGGTCTGCGGCGTGACCGCAAGCCTGGCGCTGGTCAAGGCAGCGGCGCAATCCGGCGCGGATGCACTCCTCGTTCATCACGGCTGGTTCTGGCGCGGTGAAGACCCTCGGGTCATCGGCCCCCGACGCGAGCGGCTGGCCACCCTGCTGGCCCACGACATCAACCTGTATGCCTATCACCTGCCCCTGGACGTCCATCCGGATGTCGGCAACAACGTCGAGCTGGCCCGTCGTCTCGGTTGGCCGCTGGGCGAATCATTCGGGCGCGATGGCCTGATCCGGATGGCACACCTCGAGCAGCCCACGGAGGTCGGATCGCTCGCACGGCTGCTCCAGGATCGGCTGGGGCAGACCCCCTTGGCTGTCGGCGACTTGAATCGGCCGATCCGCCGCCTGGCCTGGTGCACCGGAGCAGCCCAGGACTTCCTGCAGGATGCGATCGATGCAGGCGCGGATGCCTTCGTGAGCGGGGAGATTTCAGAGCGGACCACGCACCTGGCCCGCGAGTCGGGGGTGGTCTATCTCGCCGCCGGGCACCATGCCACCGAGCGATTCGGTGTGCAGGCGCTCGGGCAGCGGGTGGCCGATGCATTCGGCATTGAGGTCCGGTTCATCGACGACCCGAACCCGGTCTGAGCGATTCAGTCAATCGGGCCCGATCACGGCGAAACGAGGCCTTTGTAAGCCTCGTTCCCGACCCGTGCGTCAAGCGCCTGGCCGTTTGCGCAGTTCGTCGCGAATTTCGGCCAGCAGCACTTCGCTGGCGGGCGGCGGCGCAGCGGCTTCGGCCGCCTTGTCTTCGTCGAGCAGACGCGACTTCATCTCGTTCAGGTAGCGCACGAGCATGAAAATCACGAAGGCCATCAGGATGAAGTTGATGAGGATCGTGATGAAGTTGCCGTATGCAAAGACCGGCACATCGGCCTTCTTCAGAGCTTCGAGCGACATCTGAACCCCGTCAGGCACTTTGCCGAGCACGAGGAACAGGCTGCTGAAGTCAAAGCGCCCGCCGAGCAGGGCCGAGATGAACGGCATGATCACATCGGCGACCAGCGACTCGACGATCTTGCCAAAGGCTGCGCCGATGATCACGCCG
This sequence comes from uncultured Burkholderiales bacterium, assembly GCA_903923345.1. Classification (GTDB taxonomy): domain Bacteria; phylum Pseudomonadota; class Gammaproteobacteria; order Burkholderiales; family Burkholderiaceae_E; genus UBA4615. The sequence continues at coordinate 6,866 of CAIXXI010000206.1, forward strand.
ACAGCCAGGTCGATGGCATTGCCCTTGACGGCAAAGGACTTGAATTCGGATAACAGGCTCACGCAGCGCTCCAGTTCGAATGTGTGTTGGGTGATGGCCGCAGTGCGCCAAAGCGGTCGCTTGCAAGCCGGGCGCAACCTTAGCACGGGCGTCTTTGCGTCCGTTCCACGGGGGCAACGGCCGCCGATACCCCATCGACGGCATGGCCGACTTTCTTAGGTGCACCGCAATAAGTTAGAATGTCAGGCTATTAAATGACCGGCCGTGCTGTTGTCAGGTCCGTCGATTCCCGTTTTTACTGAGGTCTTCATGGCTGATCACTCAGCGAGCCTGCCTGCTTCGAACCTGAACGAAGGCGGATTGCTCCCCACCGATCCCTCCCGGCGCAATGCCCTGCTCACCACCGCGGCCGTGGGCACAGCGGGTGCGGCCGCCGCCGCGATCCCCTTTGTCTGCACCTTCCAGCCTTCGGAAAAAGCCAAGGCGGCCGGCGCGCCGGTCGAGGCCGACATCACCGGCATGGTGCCGGGCGAACTGCGCCGGGTCGAGTGGCGCGGCAATCCGGTCTGGATCGTGCGTCGCACGCCCGAGATGATCGAATCGCTCAAGAAGACCGAGCCGCATGTGCTGGACCCCAAGTCGGACAAGCCCTACCAGTTCCCGATGCCCGACTACGCCAAGAACCAGACCCGCTCGATCAAGCCCGAGTACCTGGTCGTGGTCGGCATCTGCTCGCACCTGGGCTGTTCGCCGTCCGACAAATTCACGCCGGGCGCCCAGCCGTCGCTGCCCGAGGATTGGCAGGGCGGCTTCCTGTGCCCCTGCCACGGCTCGACCTTCGATCTGGCGGGCCGCGTGTTCAAGAACAAGCCGGCCAATGCCAATCTGGATGTCCCGCCGCACGCCTATCTGTCAGACACGCGCCTGCTGATCGGCGACGACAAGAAAGCCTGATTGGCGGGCTGATGCCCAGGGTCGGGCGCGGGGTGATCTCGCGCCGGCCTCAGGCGGCGATTACAGCCGCCGATCCACAACGAATCAACCGTCTCACCGGAGTTTTCGATGGCAGCTGAGAAACAGGTAGAAGCCACCGGCCTTTTGGGCTGGGTCGACCAGCGGTTCCCGCTGATGTCGAACTGGAAGGCGCACATGTCGGAGTACTACGCGCCGAAGAACTTCAACTTCTGGTACTTCTTCGGTTCGCTGGCCATCCTGGTGCTGGTGCTTCAGATCGTGACCGGCATCTTCCTCACGATGCACTACAAGCCTGATTCGGCGCGTGCCTTCGAGTCTGTCGAATACATCATGCGCGATGTGCCCTGGGGCTGGCTGGTGCGTTACATGCACTCCACCGGCGCCTCAGCGTTCTTCATTGTCGTCTATCTGCACATGTTCCGCGGCCTGATCTACGGCTCATACCGCAAGCCGCGCGAACTGATCTGGATCTTCGGCTGCCTGATCTTCCTGGTGCTGATGGCCGAGGCCTTCTTCGGCTACCTGCTCCCCTGGGGCCAGATGTCGTACTGGGGCGCCCAGGTGATCGTCAACCTGTTCTCGGCCATCCCGATCATCGGACCGGAACTGTCGGTCTGGATCCGTGGCGACTATGTCGTGGGCGATGCCACCCTGAACCGCTTCTTTGCCTTCCACGTGATTGCGATCCCGCTGGTGCTGCTGGGCCTGGTGGTGGCGCATATCCTGGCGCTGCATGAGGTCGGCTCGAACAATCCGGATGGCGTGGAAATCAAGCTCAAGAAAGACGCGCAGGGCCGCCCGCTGGATGGCATCCCCTTCCATCCCTACTACACGGTCCACGACATCATGGGCGTGGGCGTGTTCCTGCTGGCCTTCACCGCGGTGATCTTCTTTGCCCCGGAAATGGGCGGCTACTTCCTCGAGTACAACAACTTCATTCCGGCTGATCCCCTCAAGACGCCAGCTCATATCGCACCGGTCTGGTATTTCACGCCCTACTACTCGATCCTGCGGGCGATCACCACCGAGTTCCTGACCTGGGGTCTGACGCCCTTCCTGCTGGTCTATCTGGCCGTGGTCTGGATGAGCAATGCCAAGGCGCTGTCCAAGCTGATCGCCACGATCGCCGTGGCTGCGCTGGTGGTGGGCTTCATGGTGCTCGACGCCAAGTTCTGGGGTGTGGTCGGTATGGGTGCTGCGGTGCTGATCTTCTTCGCGCTGCCCTGGATCGACAACA
>CAIXXI010000207.1 GCA_903923345.1 uncultured Burkholderiales bacterium
GCGCTCGAAAGTGCGCTGGCTTCGGCGACCAAGAAGCGTTTCAAGGACGAGACCGACGTTCGGGTCTCGATCGACCGTGAAACCGGTGAGTCCGAGTCGTTCCGGCGCTGGCTGGTCGTGCCTGACGGTGAGCTCGAGGACCACGATCTGCAGGTCATTCTCACTGAGGCGCAAAAGCAGATCCCGGACATCCAGATCGGCGATCACATCGAGGAAGAACTCGAGCCGATCGAATTTGGCCGGATCGGGGCTCAAGCAGCCAAGCAGGTGATCCTGCAGAAAATCCGCGATGCCGAGCGTGAGCAGATCATCAACGACTTCCTCGACCGTGGCGATTCTCTGCTGTCCGGCACGATCAAGCGCCTTGACCGCGAAGGTGCGGTGATCGAGTCCGGCAAGATCGAAGCGCGCCTGTCGCGTGACCAGATGATCCCCAAGGAGAACCTGCGCGTGGGCGATCGGGTTCGTGGCTGGGTCTCGAAGGTCAACCGCGAAGGCCGTGGGCCGCAGCTGTTCATGTCGCGCACCGCACCTGAATTCATCATGGAGCTGTTTCGCCTGGAAGTGCCCGAAATCGAACAGGGGCTGCTTCAGGTCAAGGCAGCGGCCCGCGATGCGGGTGTTCGCGCAAAAATCGCAGTCCACACCACGGATCGTCGCGTAGACCCGATCGGCACCTGCGTCGGGGTGCGTGGTTCCCGCGTGCAGGCGGTCACCGGCGAACTCGCCGGCGAACGGGTCGACATCGTGCTGTGGTCGGATGATCCGGCTCAGTTCGTGATTGGCGCGCTGGCCCCGGCCAATGTGTCCTCGATCGTGGTCGATGAAGAAAAGCACAGCATGGACGTGGTGGTCGACGAGGACAACCTCGCGCTCGCCATCGGCACGGGCGGTCGCAATGTCCGGCTCGCGTCCGAACTGACCGGCTGGCAGATCAACATCATGACCGCCGAGGAAAGTGCCGGCAAACAGCAGGCTGAGCGGGATGGGCTGCGTCAGACCTTCATGAGCAAGCTCGACGTCGACGAAGAAGTGGCCGACATCCTGATCGACGAAGGCTTCAGCAGCCTCGACGAAGTGGCCTATGTGCCGCTCAACGAAATGCTCGAGATCGAGGCCTTTGATGAGGACACGGTCAACGAGTTGCGCGATCGCGCTCGCAATGTGCTGCTCACCGAGGCGATCGCCAAGGAAGAGAAGCTGGAGTCCACGACCGAGGATCTGCTCAGCCTCGAAGGCATGGACCGCGATCTGGCGGCCAAGCTGGCCGATGTGAATGTGCATACCCGGGACGATCTGGCCGAGCTGGCGGTGGACGAACTGGTCGAGGCGACCGGCCTGGATGAGGAGCCTGCCAAGGCACTCATCATGAAGGCCCGTGCGCACTGGTTCGAGAATGAGTCGGTCTGAGTCGCAAGGAACTGAATGGCAAGCACCAACGTAGCAAATTTTGCCGCCGAGCTCAGAATGCCGGCGGATGTCCTGCTGGAGCAGTTGCGCTCGGCCGGTGTCGAGAAGAAGTCGGCCGATGACCTGCTGACCGAAACCGACAAGGCCCAACTGCTGACCGCCTTGCGGCGTGCGCACGGCGCGGATGATTCGCCCAAGAAGAAGATCACGGTGGTGCGCAAGCAGACCTCCGAGATCAAGCAGGCTGACGCCACCGGGCGCGCCCGCACCATCCAGGTCGAGGTTCGCAAGAAGCGGGTCTTCGTGCAGCGGGACGCGGAAGGCGAGCAGCCTGCGGCACCGGCGATCGAGCCGGAGCAACTCTCCGTCGAAGCCGAAATGCAGCAGCGCCGGGAAGAAGAAGAGCGCTTGCAGCGCGAGGCGGCTGAACGCGAAGCGCAGGCCATGCGTGAACGCGAAGAGCACCTCGAGGCCGAGCGCCGGCGTGCCGAAGAAGCTGCCGCAGAAGCGGCGCGTCGGGAAGAGGAAGCGCGTCGCGAGCAGGAGCGGATCGCAGCCCAGGCTGAGTCGGAGTCGCAGCGAGCCGAGCAGGCGGCTGCCGAGGCGCAGCTTGAAGCCGCTGCCGA
>CAIXXI010000208.1 GCA_903923345.1 uncultured Burkholderiales bacterium
CTGAAGGCCGCCGGATGTCTGAACAGGCAGCCTTTGCGCTCGACCCAGATCTCATCGGCGGCATTGACCATGATCTCGCTGATCGACGCATCATCGAGCAGCCTTTCAAGTGGCCCCAGGCCCACCGATTCATCGATGACATCATTGATGAGACTCGAACGATCGATGTGTTCGGGCAGTTGGATGGACTCAGCGAGCAGCTGTTCGATGACCGATCGGATCTCGCCGCGCAACGCCTGCGGGTCACTCAGGCTCAGGTCCCGACGTCTGAGGTCCAGTGCCTCGACAAGCTCCGCCTGGACCCTTCTGCGCCAGACGAGGCCCTCGCGCTGAGACATGGCCTCATGCTCAGCCTGCACAACTTCAGGCACCGCGCTGTTCTGCTCACTGCGCAGCCCCTGTGCGTGCACCGCAACCCGTATACGAATGCCGGCGATCTCGATGAGATCGGCATCGGTGATCAACGCGGATTCGGCCATGCGCTGACCATTGATCAGAGTGCCACTCAGACTGCCCAGGTCCTGCAGGCGCAGCGATGGTCCGGTACCGACGATCTGCGCATGGTGACGGCCCACCCGCCAGCCGGTCAGCACGACGTCGCAGTCTCGGTCGCGGCCCAAACGAGCCGGCAGCCGATCGATGTGCTCGGTGCGGGCTGCCTGCCCGGATTGTTCGATAAACAGGGTCAACATGATGGAGATAGACGTGATGAGGTGCTGAAGGGGGCAGGCTTAGTCGACCATCCGCAGCCGCTCTCGGGTCGGCTTGAATCGGGTCGCGGTTCCGCGGTCTTCGCCTTCCAAAGACATCGCCGGTTGCGGATCAGCCGCCTCATCGGCTGCAGGGAGCAGCCGCCTTGCCGAGCGCATGGGTGCTGGTGTGATGGCCTGCGCAGCAGGGGTCATCGGCCCGCCGCTCACGAATCTCGGGGTGATGAACACCACGAGCTCGGTCTGACGATCCCGAAACTGTCTGGATCGAAACAGCCCACCCAGCACCGGCAACTCGCTTGCGCCGGCAACACGGTCCATGTTGCGTGAGCCCTCATCGGTCAGCAGCCCGGCGATCACCAGCGTTTCGCTCTCGCGCAGATTGACGTCGGTCTCGGCGCGGCGCTTGGTCAGGCCCGGAACATCCTTGACGGTCACTTCAAAATTGATCGACGAGATTTCGGTGGCAATGCGTGCAGCAATGACGCCCGACTCACTGGCCACCGGAGACACATCGAACTTGATGCCGTATTCCTTGAAGGCCACCGATGCATTGCCCAGCGCTCCGGACACCGGGATGGGCAACTCGCCGCCCGCAACGAATCGGGCGCTGCCACCCGAGCGGCAGGAGAGTCTGGGTTCAGCGAGGATGGCTGCATCACCCGACTGCACGAGAAAGTTCAAGCGCGAGGCAATCGCAGACGCAATCGACAGGCTGCTGGCCAACGGCCAGATTCGATTGCGAACCTCCATCGCGGTGCCTTCAGCAAGCCCACCGGGTCGTAACTCCGGACTGCGGTAGGCATCGCCAATCACCTGAAAGCTCGGCCCCTGTGCAGAGCCAGCCCATTTCACGCCGAAGTCTTCGAGCAATTCGCGCCGGATCTCGACGAACTTCACGTCCATCGCGATCATCCGCTCCATGCCCAGACGCGGCACGAGGTTCACCACCTGCGGATAGCGCCTGGCGATCTCGGCAATGCGATTGGACAGCTCCTCGCTGACCTCACTGCCTTCGATCAGCACTTTGTCGCCGACAACCCGCGCAGTGACCTTCGCTGCCTGACCGAGCATGGCCTGCACCTCGGTGACCAGCCGCGCGGTGTCGGCAGCCAACACATTAAAGACATAGCTGCGCTCCGGGCCGCTCTTGCCCCAGACCACCAGCGTGCTTTGACCGGGCGCCTCGGGCAGCACCAGCACCTGCCGATCATCCAGTGCAGTGGCTTGGATGACCTTGCCATTGCCCACCGCCATGCGGCGCACATCGCGCTCGTTCAGGACATGGGCCTGCCCGACATACAGGTTGATCGGCGTGGCATTTGAGCTGCCTGGCGCAGCGACGCTGTGCTGCGCCGGTGTTTGCGCAAGCAGCGGCCCGCTTGTCAGGGCCAGGCTGATGAGGAGTGGTCGGAGACGACAACGCATGGTGATCCTTGAGGGCAGTCTGAAGGCGGTGTTCATCTGAAGAGCGGCACGGTCGTAGGGGGCTCCAGCGATGGCCAGCCAGCGGGCCAGCCCGGCGCACTCGGGCGGTCAGTGGCGTCTTGAGCGGGCGTCGCATTCGGGCCAGTCGATGCGTTGGACGCGGGATTGGGCGCTGGCGCCTGGGCGGGCGGTGTGTCTGCGCGCCCCGGCAACTGATTGCTTGCGGGTATGGGCGTGCCGGCTGGGAATGGCGTGTTTGGGGGGATCGGCGCGCCCGATGGTGGTGTACTCGGTGCGGGTGCAGCCACCGGCCCTCTGCCGCCGACAATCACCTGGGGCGGTGCAGGCGGCGGCGCAGGCGCTGCAACCGGCATCGGCGCTGCAATGCCGAGCAGCTCATTCACATCGAGCCGCTTCTCGGCGACTGCCTGACGGTCATTGGGATTGCGTAGCACCGCGGTCAGCTTGCCGCTGCGCTGCGCAACCACCAGCCTCTGAGCCCGATCCGGATCGACCTCGACGGTGATCGAGGTATAGGGCCGCCCCGTGGGCATTTCATCGGGCTGTGACGCGCGGGACTGACGGCCGGTTGCAATCACCGGGACGTCCTGCATCACGGTTCGGGTGATCTCGGACTGCAATTGCCCGGTCAATGGCGGCGGCCTGACCGTGACCATGAGGTCGATGCGATCGCCGGGTTGCAACATGCCGGACAGCGAATTGACCTCATCCACGGCGATGGTCATGGCCCGCACACCCGGCCTGACCCGGCTCGAAATCGAACCTGCCTGAGCCGAAGCGACCAGTGAAGCCAACAGCGGCTCTCCAGCCTGCATCGGCACTTGCACGGCCATGCCGGCCACCGTATCGAAGCGAGCCGGCGTGACCACCCCACCGGGGACAAACTCACGCGGCATCTGGCGAACCGCCATGGTCTCTGCGCTGACAGCATCGCCACGCTTGAGCTCGCGACGGGCCACCACGACCTCGACCATTTCCTGGCGGGGAGACAAGCGAGCCTTCTCAAGCGCCAGCCGCTCGCCGATGTAGTTGCGCGCGCCGAGCACAGCAACCGCACCAAAGCCGATGGCACCCAGCACCAGCCATAAGGTGCGTCGGGCCAACAGCGACGCCCAGACCTGCTGAATCAGATGAATGATGCGGTGCTTCATGGCAGAGAGATCGCCCAGGTGAATCGTTGGTGATGTGAAGCAATTGCGTTGATCAACTGGCGGATCGGGGAATCAGCGCCCGGTATGAACACGATCGCCAGCAAGGCCAGCACCAGCAGGGTTTCAAGTGCGGCATGGCCAGCCTGGCTGGACCGAGATACCGGCTTCATTGCGGCCGGCTCCAATGCAGGACCACCGCGGTTGCGTCGCGGTGCCGCGACACGGTGGCGATGACTTCGTCGCGCTCGCGGCTCAGTGCAATCGCCTCGCCGGATGCATGGGCACCGCCGCGATACCAGGCCGCACCTTGCGCTGGCATGCCAAGGCTTGGATCCACTCGAAAACCTTCGGCTTGCGCGCGCCGCTTCAGGTGCGATGCGGCAGCACCCGGCTCATCATCGACCAGCGCGACCAGCGTTCCGGCGCGGCGACCTGGATCCTGGTGGTCGAGCTGACGCAGGACGCGAGAGGACTGAGGCAGCCAACGCAGGACCGTCGCTGAGAAATGCGCGTCGTTGGCTGCGTCCGAAGATCGAGCCTCCGACTGCGACGTGCGGCGCCAATGCGTGGCCAGCCCTTCACTGCCCCGAGGCGTGGCCCGCACCTGAACCGTGTCGGTTGCGCCGTTGTGGCTGCGGGTCGAGATGATCTGCCAATCACCACGGGTGGTCTCGATGATGCGTTTGCCAGCCGCCTGGAAATGCTGGGCCAGGCGTTCGCGAATCGTTTCAGGCGATTCAGTGCTGCTGAAGCGGTAGGTGGTGACGGCGTGGCCATCGATCTGTGAGTCATTCATCACGAGTTCCTGGCGAACGGTGGGTGGCAAGGCATCCATGGCGATCTCCTGTTTCATGGGGCGGTTGGGTCGGGCAGGCCGGCGGGCAACGGGCTATGGGTCATGGGTTGTGATGAGGCATCGCCCAGGCGATCGGCCGGCACGCGGTCGACATCAATCGAATAGGGATCGAATTGCCGTGCGCTCGATTCAAGGCCCAGGAATGCCGCCGTGCCCAGGACCGCCCGAACCGGCAGCCAGGCCGCGCGAAGGGCGGGCTCGACCACCGGAACACGCGCACCGGCCTCAACCCGGGATTGAACCGAATCGGGTGCCGGCCCATAGGGCGTTGAGGCGTTCCAGGCATCGGTGAGCACGATCAGATGCGAGCGCAGGGTCAGGGGCATCGAGAGCAGACGCGATGTCCAGCCGTCTGCCGATTGACTGCGAGAGACCTGAGTCGCAACCTGGGCGCGAATAAAGCCGCCATCGAGCGTGAGACCAAAGCGCCCAGGCCCAGCGAGCTCGGACAGCGTTTTGACCGCCCCGGGAAAAGCGCGGTCACCCTGCCCACCGGCAAAGGCAAACGGTGTGTTGAAGCGCTCAGAAGACACCTCGAAGCTGACATCCTCGAAGCGCTCGAGCAGTGCATCGCCCCGACGATCCACCCAGAAAGCCTTGCGCTCATCAGGGCGGGCAAGCCCTGCTGCGGTCTCACCGCTCTGTATTCCGAAGTGCTCGGCGGAAAACACACGCCTTCGCAACTCGCCGGCCAACTCCGCCTGCGATTGAGCGTCCGTGCAGAACGATGGACGCACCGTACACTCGAACGCCAATTGCCGTGCCGCCGCGATATTGGCCTGCTGCATGTCGAGTACCCGGGCCAGCCAGGTGACACCGAAGTACAGAGGCAAGACCGCGACCAACGCGATCAGCAACTCGATGAGGGCCTGTCCTTTCAGATGCCGCATGGATCACCTCGCGTAGGCCTGAGCCGCCAGCCGCTGCGCCGCAGTGGGCGCGACCAGCCGGACCTGCCAGTAGGGGTTGAAGAGGCTTGCGTACTCGGTGCGGGCTGGCGCATCGACCGGCCGCTGGAAATAGACCTCAGCAGCTGACAGCGCCCACAAACGAGGCGCGGACTCACCGACAAATCGATCGGCCACAGCCATGCGCCCTGCCCCGACGCCGAGCTTGGCCGCAGTGGCCACCTGCCCGGCCTCCTGACGCGCGACCACGGCCAGGCCACTGCGAGGAAACTGCGCATTGGCGAGTTGCTCGTAATCAAGCTCCCGCACCCGTGCAATGCCTGCATACGATGGCGCGCTGAACATCGAAGCTGCAGCCAGGCGATTGGCGGCCGGGTTGATGCCTACCTCGCCGCTGGTGGAGGTCACTGAATTCAGTTCGGCGCCTGCCTCGGCAGCGCCCCAACCGAGCGGAACCGACTCGCTCTCCTTGCAGCGAAACCACGACAGGCTGCGCATGTGAAAGGACAGGCTGTCGATTGCCTCCCAGCGTTCAAGGTCTGGCGAGAGCGTGGTGGTGCCACGTTTGCGCAGGCGATTCAGAGTCAGGCACAAAGACGGAATCGGCGTGAGCAGATCCTCGGTACGCGGCCCAGCGACGAAGGGATCGAGCGATGCGACGACCAGGTCGGCAAAGCGCTGACGCTGCGCATCCGACTCGCCTCGTACGGTGAAGTTCTGCCAGGACATCGAAGGATCGGGCAGAACCCAGGCGAAAGTGCCAGGATCATTGGCCCGCGCCACTTCAGCCGTCACCATGTTCAGCGCGAAGGCCTGACTGGACAGGTGCAGGATCTCCTGGCTGGTTTGCAGAATTTCCTTGTAGCCGAGCGCCTCAGCTCCACGGGCCGGAATTTCGATCTCGGCTGCAAGCCCCGCTGACTGGCGTGCCAGCAGCGCCGCTTCTGCCACGCCCGCCAACAGCGGCTCGATGGCCGGGACGAATGTGCCCAGCTGCGCGGCATTGCGCATCAGTGACTCGAAATACTGCGACCAGGACACCAGCGTGACCGCCTGGGCGATGGCCACTTCGTTGGCGAGGATGGCGCGGTTGGAATACGCGTGATAGTTGAGCACCCGCGCACGCCACAGCCCGGCACTCCAGGCTGCGGCATCGGCTGTGTCGGTCAGGCGTTGCTTGGCAGCAGCCACCTGACCGGCACTGAACATCGCGAACATCGCAATGCCACCGACCAGCAGGAGCCCCAGCGCCACCAGCAGCGACTGGCCGGACTGAGCGGCGCGACAGCGAACGCGCAGCGGGTGCATGAGAGCCCTCGCAACTCAGCGGTTGGACGCGTTGTAGTTCTCGAGCCCCTTGCGGGTGCCGGCAGACGACTGCGCAGCGCCAGCCTGTGACTGCGCACTGCTGATGACGCTGCCTGCATCCTGCCCTGAGATTTCAAGTGCCAGACCGGCCGTCTGGCTGCGCAGGGTTTGCCCGAGCAAGGAGTAGACGCCAATTGCGGCAACCGCGATCAAGGCCACGACGATGAGGTACTCCGTCATGCCCTGGCCGTGCTGGCGAAGGCGAAGATGCTGTGTCATGAAGTGC
>CAIXXI010000209.1 GCA_903923345.1 uncultured Burkholderiales bacterium
CGCGCCCAGGCGATCATCAAGGTCGGTCGCAGGGAAGATCCCACCCGAGTCTGTGATGACCTCGTCCTTCAGCGATTCGCCCTGAATCTGCTGGCGGTGCTCAATCAGGCGGTCGAGCGCCATCTGCTGCCGGCGCGCTCAAGCGAGTCGGTTTCAGCCATCGCTTCAATGCGTGCCGAGCCGCAGGCTCAGTCGATTCTCGGGCGTCGTGCCCGGGTGCTGCTCATCGATGAAAGCCCTCGCGTGCGACGCCAGGTCACCTGGGCGCTGTCCGGTTTCGGTCTGGATGCAGAAGGCGTCAGCTGCACCCAGCAGGCGCGCGAGGTGCTGGCCGTGCGTCCCTATGAGTTGGCGATCATCGAACTCGATCTGCCGTCCGATGAAGCCTTGAGGCTGGTTCGGGATGTGAAGCGGGATCGCGCGCTCAAGCCGATGCAGGTGATGGCGCTGACGCGGCGCAGTTCAACCTGGGACAAGCTGTGTGCGGGCTGGGCCGGGGTGGACGCCTACCTGGTCAAGCCGGTGTCGATGCAGGTGCTGCAGGAAACCGTCGGGCGGTCCGTGCATCGATCCCTGAACCATGCGCTCAAGGCACAGCAGACAGGCTTTTCTCAGCAGGCCAGTGCCGCCGGCGTCTCCGCCTGAACGGCACGGCCCAGGTCTTTACTTGACCCGACTGCGGTATTCGGCCGTGCGGGTGTCGATCTCGATCCGATCACCGATCTCGACGAAGGCCGGCACCGGCAGTTCAAAGCCAGTCGGCTTGATCCGGGCGGGCTTCATGACCTTGCCCGAGGTGTCGCCCTTGACCGCCGGTTCGGTGTACTCGACTTCACGGACCACGCTGGTGGGCATTTCGACTGAAATCGCCCGGCCGTCGTAGAACACCACATCGCAGGGCATGCCTTCGTCGATGTAGTTCGTGGCATCACCCATGCTCTCGGCCTCGACCTCGTACTGGTTGTACTCGGTGTCCATGAAGACATACATCGGGTCGGCGAAGTAGGAGTAGGTGCACTCTCTGCGGTCCAGCACCAGCACGTCGAACTTTTCGTCTGCCTTGAAGACCGACTCGGAGTTGGAACCGTTGAGCAGGTTCTTGAGCTTCATCTTGACGACCGCTGCATTGCGGCCGGACTTGTTGTAGTCGGCCTTTTGCACGACCATCGGCTCGGAGCCGATCATCACGACATTGCCGACCCTCAGTTCCTGGGCGATTTTCATGGGAGTTTCGGGAGATTGATGCAGCAGGGCGCCGCGTTGGACATGAAAGGCGGATCCTTGATCCGACTTTTCGGGTAACCGTCGATTATAGCCTGCTGGACACGAAGCTCATCAATTGCGTCGCCAGATCGGGTTGTGACGCCTGACGCTGAGTACTGCGCACTGCGCCCGCAGCCAGCGCAGGCAGGGACTCAAGCACGCCGGTCAGGGTCGCTGCCACTTCGCCTGCAGCCGGTGCATCGGCATTCCACACCGCATGCAACGCGCTCAGGGCTTGAGCGCTCGCCGCATCGAGCTCGGCGTGCGAACTCCAGTGCGACAAAAAGGCCTTGAGCTTGGCCTGATGTGCGCCTCCTGACTGCCGATAAGCCTGCCACACCAGGGGGCGTCCTGACCACAGCGCCCGGACCAGCGAGTCCTCGCCGCGAACCCAGTTCAATTCACAGCTCCACAGCAGCCGGTCATAGTCGGACTGCGAAACGAAGGGAATGCGCTCGATCCCTTGCGTGATGGGCAACTCAGGCGCCACGCCTTGCGGCAACAGCAGCCGCCAGTGCCCTCGAGTCCGGTCAGCCTGCAGCGCTTGAGCCAATTCAGTGATGGCCGAGTCGGGATAACAAAACAGGCTGGCGAATCGGTCTGAGGGGCTGGCGCTGATACCGAGCCTGGACAAGAACGCAGTGCGCGCCCAGGGGTCGGTGCGAAATGCATCGCGCTGCTCGATCAGGTCGGATTCGCGCAGCAGCCCACCGGTTTCGGGACGAAATCCTGGAAAGAAGAACCATTCGGTCAGGCCGTCGGATTTCGGAGAGGGCAGTCCGTGGTGGGAGTCCACCCAGTCCTCGGCACTGAGGTATTCGAGGTTGACCCAGACCGGGCGTCGAGCACGCATTGCGGCCCGATATGAGCCTGGCAGCTCGCATCCGAAGCAGGCGATGACGACATCGGCCACGTCTGTGGATGCAAGTGTTTTCAAGGATGCGGCGGTGTCGAGCCAGTGCTCGATGCGCACGCCCTCATGTGTGCGCCCGACGCGGGCGGCTGGCACCAGTCGGTTCAGGGTCTGTGGTGTGTCGATCCACAGCCGCACTGCGCTGCCATGCTCGCGGGCCAGCTGGCGCGCCAGTCGCCAGGCCACGGCGGCATCGCCCAGGTTATCGATGACCCTGCAGAACAGGTCCCAGCGTGCGGGGCGGCCAGGCCTATCGGAGGACGAGGTCACGAAGCGTCTTGAGGCTCAGGCTGCCGCGGTGTTCGATCGGCAGGGGAATGGGTGAAATCCCCCAGCGCGCCGAGCCCTTCAGTTCCCATTGAGCATCTGACCCCATCAAGGCCCGCGGCATGAGGGCGCGCAGGTCGGCAGCCGAGAGGGTGAGGATGATCGGCACCTGCTGGTCGCTGCCGGCCGGCAAGGTGATGCGCTGCTCGGCGCCCTGGCCTTGCGCGATGCGCTGACCGAACAGGGACACATCAAATTTCAGGTCAGACAAGGGCAATTCGACCGGATTGGGGTTGCGGGTGGCGAGCGTGACCCGCAGGCGCAACTGTTCGCGGCTCACTGATTCGAAGCCCACCCCGGCGACTGAAATCGAAGGCGCCTTGAGGTCCAGTGGTGGGAGGATCTGATTACAGGCGCTGAGCATCAGCCCCAGAGCAGCCACGACGCCGACGCGGCGGATCGAGGCCAGGGTCTGTCGACGATTCAGGTTGAAAGGGCTGGATGTCGTCATAGTCTGGCCAGCTGCTGTAATGCGGCGTTCAGGGTCTCGTCGCGCTTTGCAAAACAGAATCGCACGACGCCGTTGTCGATCGGCTCGTCATAGAAGGCCGACATCGGGATGGCCGCCACGCCGACCTCGCGGGTCAGCCACTGGGCGAACTCGGCTTCTGGCAGGCTGGAGATCGCCGAGTAATCGACCATCTGGAAATAGGTGCCTTCGCAGGGGTAGAGCCTGAAGCGGGTCGAGGCGAGGCCCTGCCTGAACAGGTCGCGCTTGCGCTGGTAGAAGGCCGGCAGCTCCAGATAGGGCTGCGGATCTTTCATGTAATCAGCCAGGCCCTGCTGCATTGCCGAATTGACCGAGAACACATTGAACTGGTGGACTTTGCGCAGCTCCGCGGTCATGGCTGCCGGTGCAGCACAGTAGGCCACTTTCCAGCCGGTGACATGGTAGGTCTTGCCAAAGGACGAGATCACGAAGCTGCGCGCGGCCAGCGCCGGATATCGACAGGCCGACTGATGCGCCTGACCGTTGAAGACCATGTGCTCGTAGACCTCGTCGGAGATCACGAACAGATTGCTGCCGATCGCGATGGATTCGAGCTGACGCATGTCCTCATCAGACAGGGTCAGGCCGGTCGGGTTGTGCGGCGAGTTCACCAGGATCGCCCGGGTGCGAGGCGTCAGAGCCGAAGCCACTTTCGACCAGTCGACCCGAAACGCTTCGGTCATCGGCACCCTGACTGGAACGGCACCGGCCAGCAGGATATTCGGGATGTAGCTGTCGTAGCACGGCTCGAGCACGATCACTTCATCGCCCGGGCGAACCACCGCCAGCAGGGCGTTGAAGATCGCCTGCGTGGCACCGGCGGTCACCGTGATCTCGGTGTTTGCGTCGTAACGGCGGCCATAGAGTGCAGCGACCTTGTCGGCAATCGCCTGGCGCAGCACGGGCAGTCCGGCCATTGGCGGATACTGGTTCTGTCCGCTTTGCATGGCCCGATTGACGGCATCCACCAGACGGGGGTCGCAGTCGAAATCCGGAAATCCCTGGCCCAGGTTGATTGCGCCCAGCTCAGAGGCCAGCGCCGACATCACGGTAAAGATCGTGGTGCCCACCCGGGGCAGGCGTGACTCAATCGCGGGAACAGGGGGCAGTTCGGAGGTCATCGCAGCATTCATGGATTCGCCTCGAAGCGGTCGTCAATTATAGGCGGGTGGTTCAGCTCACTCTGCGCTGCAGTGATCCACTCCTCGGGTGTTCCGATGCGAATTGAAAAGCGCCGCGCGGCCGTTTTGCGAAGCCGCAGCAAGGCCTTGTCTCGTGACACCAGCCACTCGACCCGCTGTGCAACCGCCAGGTCGATGAACATCTGGTCGGCGCGATCGGTGCAATTCAAGCGGCAATCGGGTGCAGTACCGCACAGGCTGACCTGTTCGAGCTGCCGGGCCGCCAGCCGAGTCCGCGCCTGAGGATCAATTCCGAACTGCGGGCGCCCGATCACATCTGCAAACTCATCGAGCATCGCTTGTGTGGCCAGAACCGTCAGTGACCCTTGCGCGAGCGCTGTCCTGAGCGCATCAACGCGCGGGTCGGCGAAAATCAGGCAGTCAAGCCAGACATTGGTATCCAGGACCAGCTTCATCGGCACCCTATAATTTTTCTGATCCGACCACAGAGACCGCCGCATGCTGATCGTGCTTTCGCCCGCCAAGACCCTCGACTACACGACGCCGATCCTGCCGGTCGAGGCATCGCGCCCGGAGTTTTCGGCGGATACCCGTGTGCTGGTTCACCGCATGCGCGAGTTCGATCGCGATGGGGTTGCTGAACTGATGTCGCTCAGTGACACGCTGGCCGAATTGAATGTGGCCCGCTATCGCAGCTTCCGGATGACGACCGGCGCCGCTCAATCCCGGCCTGCCGTGCTGGCCTTCGACGGCGATGTCTACGATGGCCTGGGCGCACGTCAGCTCGATGAGGCTGGGCTGCAGTTTGCGCAGCGCCATCTGCGCATCCTGTCTGGGCTGTACGGTGTGCTGCGGCCCCTGGATGCGATGCAGCCCTACCGACTGGAGATGGGGACACGGCTGACGAATGAACGCGGCCGCAATCTGTACGCCTTCTGGGGTGACAAGCCGGCGAAGGCCTTGCGCCGTGCGCAATTCGATGCCTTCGTCC
>CAIXXI010000210.1 GCA_903923345.1 uncultured Burkholderiales bacterium
CTGAAGGCCCGGGTGGTGCAGCCGGTCTTTCAGGAACGCCGCGCCAAAGGCTGGCAGGTGGTGAGCTTCTCGGCCAAGCAGGCCAGGGGTCTGATGGCCCGATATGCGATTGATCGCCGCATCGAGGAGCCGTCGGCCTTGCAGGCCTTCGACCTTGACGGCTATGCCTTCGATGCCGATGCGTCCGATGCGACGACCTGGTATTTCCGACGCGAGCAGCCCTGAGCGGGCTGCCCACTCACTGAACGCTGATTTCGACTCGGCGGGCTTCGCGATCATCGGCCCCACCCTCGCTCAGGATGGGTTTGCGCAGTTCGATACGGCCTTCACCGATACCGCCGCTGGCCAGCGCGTCACGCACGGCGAGCGCCCGCTGCTTGGCGAGTTCGGCGTTCTGATCGACATTGCCCTGCTTGTCGTGGTAACCCGAGATCGCGACCTGTGCGGTGGGATGCGCTTTTGCTGCGGCGATGATCGGCGCCAGTGCGGTGGCCGAGTCAGCCGCCAGGGCGGACACACCGGTGTCGAAATACAGGCGTGCGAGTACCGGAAGGGTGATCGGGGCTGCGGCTGCGGCGGGCGCTGCGGGGGCGGCAGCAGCCGACGCATCAGCAGCTGCCGAAGCCGGCGCGGCCGAAGCGGCGGACGTTGCTGCCTGCGTTGGCGCTGCGCCCTGCTGTGCGCCTGCAGTCGGGCGCGAGGCGGCACTGTCGAACCAGCCCATCGATGCGCCCAGCGCCAGTCCGAGTGCAGTGACGACCGCCCCCAGCGCGGCAAGGCCGATGACCCAGGTGATGATCGCGCGCTGCTCGTTGTCTTCGTTCTGCATGGGAGTGTGGGGCCGCGAGGGCCGCTGAGCCGATGGAATAGCCTGCGATTATAGCGTTGCCGCCGGGACGACCACAGGTTCTGCCTCGAGCCGCACGCCGAACCGCTGCTCCACCGAATCCTGGATCCGCCGTGCAAGGCCCAGCAACTCGGCGCCGCTGGCCTGCCCATGGTTGACCAGCACCAGAGCATGCTGGCTGTGTACGCCGGCGTCGCCGTCTCGATACCCCTTCCATCCGCACTGCTCGATCATCCAGGCGGCAGCGAGCTTGACGCTGTCTGCGGCCGGCCAGACCGGCAAGTGCGGCTCGCGCGCCTTGAGCGCTGCGGCCTGGGCCGTGCTGACCAGTGGGTTCTTGAAAAAACTGCCGGCATTGCCGAGCGTCGCCGGATCAGGCAGTTTGCGGCGTCGAATCGAGCTCACCGCATCCGCCACCTGCAGGCAGGTCGGCGACTCGATGCCACAGGACGCCAGCTCACTTCGAATTTCACCGTCGTCGAGTTTCAGCGAGGCCTCGCGCGACAGCGTGTAGCGCACCGCCAGGACCAGCCATGCGCCGCCGTCGGCCTGCTTGAAGACGCTGTCCCGATAGGCGAAGGCGCAGTCCTTGGCATCGAAGCGGCGCATCCTGCCGGTGTGCAGGTTGATGGCATCCAGGGACTCGAAGGTGTCGCGCTGTTCCACCCCGTATGCGCCGATATTCTGGATCGGGGCCGCGCCCACAGTCCCCGGGATGAGCGCCAGATTTTCCAGACCGCACACACCGATGCGCAAGGACCAGCGCACCAGCGCATCCCACGATTCACCGGCCATGGCTTCGACGATCACCCGTGTGCCGACTTCACGCACCACGCGACGTCCCAGCAGTGCCGGCTGCAACACGGTCTGCTCGATGTCGCCGGTGATCAGCAGGTTGCTGCCGCCGCCCAGCACACAGGGCAGGCCAGCCTCCTGATCGCGGATTCGAGCCAGCGCGCGCGGCACATCCGAGAGGGATTCGATGCGGCACAGCTGCCGGGCCTGTGCTGTCACGCCGAAGGTGTTCAGGGCTCGCAGGGGTGCGCCCTCGATCCAGGTGATGCTCACGACTCAGCTGGGCTGGTAGGCCAGACGCACGTAGATCGGTGCGAAGGCTTCGGCCTGGGTGATTTCGATGAGCGTCTCCTTGGCCAGTTCAAGCAGCGCGATGAACGTCACCACCACGCCGGCCACGCCATGCTCGACATCGAAGATCTCATTGAACTCGGC
>CAIXXI010000211.1 GCA_903923345.1 uncultured Burkholderiales bacterium
GCGCCAGGGCGAGTCGGGCCAGATGCAGGCGCTGGCGTTGCCCCTGCGACAGCCGCCGCGCTTCGATGTCGCGCTGGCGGGACAGACCCACCTCCGCCAGCGCTTCGCTCAGGACCGATTGCGGTGCGCCGTCGATCAGGGTGTCGTCGAGTCGGGCGGACAAGGCGAGGTTTTCAATCGCACTGAGCTCACCTTTGCTGGCGCTGGCATGGCCCTGGACGAGCGCAATGCGCTGCAGCGCTCCGGGCGAGAGCGGGGTGCCGCTGCGCGCCCCGCTGAGTTGTCCTGACTCAAGGGGGGCGAGGCCGATCAGGGCGCGCAGCAGGCTGCTCTTGCCGCAGCCGTTGGGGCCGAGCAGCACCAGCAGCCCACCGGGCGCAATCCTGAAATGCAGTTTTTCGAACAGGCGACGATCGCCTCGCGACAGCGCCAGGTCCTGGCCGACCAGTCCATCGAAATCGATTGCCATCGACTCCGGGGGATTGGCCTGGCGGATCACTCAGCCACCGTGTCGATCCGCACGAGCACGCCGGTACTGCCGGGTGCCACCGTGCCGGAGCGGCCCTGCAGATCCCCGGGCTTGACGCTGGCGTCCGCACTCTTCGAGACGCGTGCGATCACCGCCACCCGTGCGCCAGGCGGCAGGCTCGAAAGTCGGGCCATCGGACTCATCGCCTGTCGGTCATCGAGCTCGAAGGACAGTGGCAAGTCGGCGGCCTTCGTTCGAATGACGGCCAGGGGTGGACCGCTCGGGCGGCCTTGATCATCCAGACTGCGCGCGACGACGAACAAGGTGGCGCCTGGATCCAGCCGCGATGACAGGGCCGGGTCGAGTTCGACGCGCCCGCGCAGCGACGAAACCGGCTGGCCGGGCGTGGGTTGCGGGGCAGCAGATGGGGCGGCAGCCAGTGGCGTGCGGCCAGCCTCGATGTTGGCAAGGTAGCCCGAAATTTGAGCCGCTTGCGGTGAATCGGCGGGCAGCACTGCGAGCAATGCGCGCCAGTGCGCAATCGCACCTGCCGGGTTGCCCTGCGAGATCTCGTAGGCGCCCGCCAGAGCCAGTGCCTTGGGCAGTTTCGGGTCGCTTGTCAGCGCCTCCCGGATTAATTGGATCGGCCGACCGGTCAGGACCGATCCTTGTCCTTGCGCGATGGCATCGGCCAGATCGACCCGGGTCTGGGCGTCACCGGGCGCAAGGGCCAGGGCCCGCTCGAATGCGGCCTGGGCTTCCTGGACTCGGCCCAGCGCCATCTCGCTTCGCCCCAGAAGCTGCCAGCCCTCCACCTGCTCGGGGGAGCGCTTGAGGCGTTCGCGCAGCGTGGCGACCAGTTCTTCCAGGCTGGCCGGCTCGCGCTCGGATCTGACGATCGGGTCGACGGCTTCCGGTGTGCCGCTGATCCAGTACAACACGGCAGGCGGCAGGATGAGCGTGGCGGCGACAAACGCGGCAAGCCAGGGGTTGCGGCGCGCGGCCTGGGCATCTGGTCCTGAGGCAGGGCGCTTCGTGGCCGTGGGCGCATTCAGCGGCCTGGGCCGGTCCTGCTCGGTTTGCGCAGCGAATTCGGCCAGTGCTGCGCGTCTCTCAGGTGAATCGGTTGGCAGATCAGCCAGCGCCAATTCCAGCTCGCGTCGGCGCTCGCGCAGCACCGACAGCGCGATGGCGTCAGCGTCGCCCTCGCGGCCTGCGCTGGTGCGCCGCCAAAGCGGTCGCATCACGTAGGTGAACACGCAGGCTGCCAGCAGGAGCAGCAGGCCGTACAGCGGAATCAGAAGGTTCACGGTGCGATGGGCTCAGAGATGCCTCACAAGGCGCGGATTCTCCCACGCCTTGCCGAAGGCCCCACACTTTCAGGAGTGCAGTGTCACCCGGCCTTCGATCGGGTACGCCGGGTCGTTGTAGCCGGGCGTGGAAGGATGCCCGGTACTGACCATCGAATCGATGAGCGCTTCGTCCTGTGCGTCGAAGGGCTTGTCGAGTGCGCCCAGATACTCGGTCATCTGCCCGAGCGTGCGAGGCCCGACGATGGTCGAGCTCACCAGTCGGTTGTTCAGCACCCATTTCACCGCAAACTGTGGCGCGGTCATGCCGCGCGAGACGGCGTGATCGGCCACCCGTTGCGCCAGCACAAGCGATTCCTCCCGCCACTCGGTCTGCATCATGCGGCGATCCTTGCGGGCTGCACGCGAGTCGTCGGGTGGGGTCTGGCCGGGTGTGTACTTGCCGGCCAGCACGCCCCGCGCGACCGGTGAATAAGAGGCCACGCCGATGCCGTAGTGCGCACAGGCCGGCAGCAGCTCAACCTCCGGCATGCGATTGAAGGCGTTGTAGTAGGGCTGAAGCGCGGCCGGCGGCGCGATGCCAGCCTCCCTGCACAAGTGGACGATTTCGGCCAGTCGCCAGGCACGGTGGTTGGAGACCCCCAGATGGCGCACCTTTCCGGCCTTCACGATGTCGGCGATCGCACCGATCGTCTCGGCCAGCGGCGTGTCGTGGTCTTCCTTGTGGAGGTACCAGATGTCGATGTGATCCATCCCCATGCGATCGAGCGATTCATCGATCGCCTGGAACAGCCAGCGCCGCGACAAGCCCTTTCGGTTCGGATCGCTGCCCATCGCGTTGGCGACCTTGGTGGCGACGACCCAGTGGTTGCGGTCAGCGGCGATGGCGCGGCCGGTGATCCGCTCCGACTCGCCCTTTGCATAGACGTCCGCCGTGTCGATGAAGTTGATGCCGGCATCGCGGCTGGCGGCGACGATCTCGATCGACTCCGCCTCGCTGGTCCGATCGCCGAACATCATCGTTCCCAGACACAGGGCCGAGACCCGAATGCCGGTGCGCCCGAGTATTCTGAATTCCACAGTGACCCCGCCTGATCAGGTGTTGCCGGGCCACGGTGCCGGCGGGATGCCGGCCCGTCGGGCCAGCCACCAGCCATGCTGAACCGGCCACTTGTTGAATTCCGCATCGACGCCCAGGGCGAGGGCCGCGTTCAGCGGCCAGTTCGGATCCTGCAGGGCCTGGCGTCCGATGGCGATGATGTCGGCCTTGCCGTCGTTGAGGATCGATTCCGCATGAGCCGGATCGGTGATCAGGCCGACGGCGATCGTCGGGATGCCCACCTCGCGACGGATCGCGTCGGCAAACGGCACCTGGTAGCCCGGGCCACGGGGAATGGCCACACGCGCTGCAGTGGCCGGGCCGGTGATGCCGCCGGAAGAGCAGTCGATGATGTCGACGCCGATCGCCTTGAGCTCGCGCGAAAAGGCGATGCTGTCGTCCAGTGTCCAGCCGCCTTCCAGCCCGTCGACCGACGACAGGCGCACTGACATGGGAATGTCCTGCCCGAGCGCCTCGCGCACGGCAGCGGCTGCCCGCAGGGGGAATCGCATCCGGTTTTCGCGGCTTCCGCCGTAGGCATCGGTGCGCTGGTTGGCAATCGGCGACAGGAAGCTGTTGAGCAGGTAGCCGTGCGCCATGTGCAGTTCGACGAACTTGAAGCCGGCCTGAACCGCCCGGCGGGCGCCCTGGCGGAAGGACTCGACGAAAGTGTCGATGTCGGCTTCGGTCGCTTCGCGAGGCGGTACCCAGCGATCATCCACCGGGATCGACGATGCGCCGACCCCGACCCAGGACAATTCGCCGCGCTCACGCGCATCACGCGGGCCCAGCGGACCGTTGCCCTCCCAGGGGCGCTGCGCGGACACCTTGCGTCCGGCGTGTCCGATCTGAATGGCGGGAACCGAGCCCGCGGTTTCGATCAGGGTGGCCAGTGCCCGCAGGCCCGGAATGTGTGCGTCGTCCCAGATGCCGAGGTCGCCGTAGGTGCCGCGACCGCGTTTCTCGACCACGCTCACTTCGACCATCACACAGCCTGCACCGCCATAGGACACCTTCGAGATGTAGCCGGTGTGCCAGTCGGTGGCGAATCCTTCGTTGGCCGCGTACTGGCACATCGGCGAAATCAGGATGCGGTTGGGCATGCGCATGCCGCGCAGCTCATAAGGCGTGAACAGGGTGGCCATGGGGCGGTGTCTCCGGATGGGCTGCGCTGGGATGCGCGGCGGTTTCCGGCGATGTTAATTCAATCGGGCACAGCCGGCATGCGGGCGTTTCGTTCGATGGCGTCTGGCCGCTCAAGCACAGTAAGCCATGGCGGCGCCCTTGAGCGCGGCAAAGTCGGCCACGATTCGATCCAGCGGGATGGCCTCCAGAAGGGGCCTGAACCGTCCCTTGGCCTCGAAGCGGGCGCGCAGGGCGTCCAGGGGCATCACGGCAGCGATCTCGGTGAGCACCCCGCCCGCCAGCATGACGCCGCCTGTCGAGCCGTACAGGAGTGCGAGGTCACCGGCAAAGGTGCCGAGCAGCTCGATGAATGTGCGAACCGATTCGAGGGCTATCGGGTCGCCCTGCGCGCAGGCCTGCACGACGCCGGCTGGGGTGGTGGGATGCCATGGACTGCCCCGGAACTGAGCGCAGGCTTCGTGGATCAGGACCAGACCCGGCCCGCTGAGCACCCGCTCCCATGAGACTCGACCCAATCGACTGCTCGCCAGGTCACCGATGGCCTGCTCGAATCGGGTCTGCGGCGCGAAGCCGGCATGGCCGCCTTCGGTGGCCAGCGCATGCCATGCATCGCCCATGCGCAGGGTGGCCGCCACACCCAGGCCAGTGCCCGGCCCGAGCACGACGCGGTGCCCGCTCGGGTCACCTTTCGGGCTGCCTTGTCCGGCCAGTGCGCGGGCACCGCCCGGTATCTCGACCCGGTCGGCCGCGTCCAGTGCAGGCAGTGACCAGGCCAGCACCTCGAAATCATTGAGCAGGCAGATGCGGCTGCGACGCAGTCCAAGGGCATCTGCCAGAGGCGCCGGGTCAATGCCCCAGCGCGCATTGGTCATCTCGATGCGGCCATCGTGCTTGCGACCGGCTGCAGCGATTGATGCGCCCTCCAGATGAAGGCCGCGGGCAGCATCGCTCAGATAATGCTGGCAGGCCTGCGCGAGGCTTTGATGGCGATCGCGTTCAAGACGCACCGGTGTGTTCAGCACGGCGCCTGCCCGCGCCAGGGCGCATCGAAGATAGGTTCCGCCCACATCGGCGACCAGAATCAGGTGGTCGCTGCGCAGTTCTCGGGCGTCGCTGTTCATGGTCCTGGCAGCGGCGAAACCGGGTCAGGTGTGCAGCGCGGGCGCACGCCGAGCCAGCACCCGGGGCAACACCAGCACCGCAACGATGATGCACAGAATGGCGAGCGACAAGGGGCGGGTCAGGAACACCGACCAGTCGCCCTGAGCGATCGACAGTGCGTTTCGCAGCTGCTTTTCCGCCATCGGTCCGAGGATCATGCCGACGATCACCGGCGCGACCGGGAATCCGAAGCGACGCATCGCCAGTCCCATCAGTCCGATGAGCAGCAGCAGCAGCAGGTCGAACCAGGACTGACGCAGGCTGTAGGCACCCAGTGTCGAGAAGATCAGGATGCCCCCATAAAGCAGCGGCGTCGGTATCCGCAGCACCCGTACCCAGATGCCGATCAGCGGCAGGTTGAGCACCAGCAGCATCACATTGCCGATGTAAAGCGATGCGATCAGCGTCCAGACCAGCGGGCCGGAGGTCTGCAGCAGGGCTGGACCGGGTTGCAGGTTGTAGTTCTGAAACGCGGCCAGCAGGATCGCAGTGGTCGCGGAAGTCGGAATGCCGAGCGTCAGCAGCGGTGCGAGGGCCGCGGTGACGGTGGCGTTATTGGCCGCTTCGGGACCGGCCACGCCTTCGATCGCGCCCGGCCCGCCATTGGGCGAGAAATCCTGCGGGGTCTTCGAGAGCTTCTTTTCGGTGGCATACGACAGGAACGTCGGGATCTCGGCGCCGCCCGCCGGGATCAAACCGAACGGAAACCCGATGAAGGTGCCGCGCAGCCAGGCCGGTATCGAGCGGCGCCAGTCGGAGCGGTTCATGCGGGTCGAACTCATGCGGTTCATCGTGGTCTCGCCTTGCCGGTACAGCACACCGTAGAGCGCTTCACCGACTGCGAAAAGCCCGACCGCAACCACCACCACATCGATGCCATCGAACAGTTCCGGGATGCCGCCTGTGTAGCGAACCACGCCGGACACCGCGTCGATGCCAATCAACCCCAGGCCCAGACCGATGAACAGGCTGGTCATGCCCTTCAGAACCGAGGCACCGATCACCGCCGACACGGTTGTGAAGGCCAGCGCCATGATCATGAAGTACTCGGCCGGGCCGAACTGCAGGGCGAAGTTCGCCATCAGCGGTGCAAACAAGGTGAGCAGCACGGTGGCGATCGTGCCGGCCACGAAGGATCCGATGGCGGCCGTGGCCAGGGCCGGCCCCGCGCGGCCGTTGCGGGCCATGGTGTTGCCTTCCATCGCAGTCACCATCGTGGCCGATTCGCCCGGGGTGTTCATCAGGATCGAGGTGGTCGAGCCGCCGAACATCGCGCCGTAGTAGACGCCGGCAAACAGGATCAGTGCGGCCGACGGATCGACCTTTGCCGTCAGCGGCAGCAGCATCGCGACGGTCAGGGCCGGGCCGATACCCGGGAGCACGCCAATTGCAGTCCCGATGAAACACCCCGCCAGCGCCCAGGCCAGATTGACCGGTGTGATCGCTGCGGCGAAGCCGCCCATGAGTGCGCTCAGTGTTTCGAACATCGCTCAGACACCGGCCAGCGGGAACAGGGGCAGTCCGATGCCCAGCACGCGGGAAAACAGCGCCCAGATCGGTACCGTGATGGCGATCGCGATGAGCGCATCGCGCAGCAGGCGGCGGCTGCCATAACCACGCGCAACACACACCATCAGCAGGGTGCTGGCTGCGATGAAGCCGATCGATCCGATCAGCAGGCCATGCAGGACCAGTCCGCCGATCAGCCATAAGAGGTCACGCCCGGCACGCGGCGAAAGGGACGAAGCCTGCCCGTCCGAATCGGTGTGTTCATCCGCGGTGAATCGGCCCCGCAGTCCACTGACCAGCAGGAGCGCACCGCACACCGCAAGGCCTGCGGCCACTCCTGAAGGCAGAAATCGCGGCGACAGCCCCGAATAACCGCCGCCGCCTTCGATGTCGCCCAGTCCCAGGGCAAAGACTGCAGACACCAGCAGCACCGCGATACCGACGGGAATGCCTGCGTTCATGTCAATTGCCGGACGCAGCGGTCGGGGTGAGGCGACTTACTTGATCAGGCCGAGGTCACGCAGGATGCCGCCAAGCCGGCGGGTTTCGCTGTCGACATAGGTTCCGAACTCAGCGCCGGTCAGGACAAAGGGCGCCCAGTCGTTGCGGGCCAGGGTCTCTTTCCACTGCGGGGTTTGCGTGCCCTTGATAACCGCGTCGATCAGGGCCTTTTGCTGCTCCGCGGTGATGCCGGGCGCGCCGTAGACGCCGCGCCAGTTGTAGATCTCGACGTTGATCCCCTGCTCCTTGAGCGGTTTGATGCCCTGCGTGGCCGAACTCGACGAAACCGCCAGGGCGCGCATCTTGCCGTCCTTCACGAACGGCAGGAATTCGGACAACCCGGCGACGCCCACGGTCACCTGATTGCCGAGAATCGCAGCGGTTGCCTCGCCGCCGCCTGCAAACGGAATGTAGTTGGCTTTAGCGGCTTCGACGCCGGCTTCCCGGGCGATCAGACCGACCATGATGTGATCGACCGAACCTCTGGAACCGCCACCCCATGACACCGAACCCGGATTGGCCTTGAACTGGCTCATCAGGTCGGACATCGACTGGATCTTCGAGGCGGCCGGGACGACGATCACCAGCGTGTCT
Source organism: uncultured Burkholderiales bacterium (assembly GCA_903923345.1). Taxonomy (GTDB): domain Bacteria; phylum Pseudomonadota; class Gammaproteobacteria; order Burkholderiales; family Burkholderiaceae_E; genus UBA4615. The sequence goes on from CAIXXI010000211.1 coordinate 7,790, forward strand.
GCAAAGAGACGGGCGATGGGTGTGGCATTGCGCAAGCTGACCGGCGATTTGCTCATTTCGATGCCGCCCACCATGACGGCACCGGTGACGATCATCGCATTCGGATTGCCCTTCTCGGTGTTGACGAATTGAGCCAGGCCAATCGCACCGCCTGCACCGCCCTTGTTCTCGAAGGTGGTGGTGCGAACCGCACCGGCTGCCTGCATCGCAGCCGCGATGCCGCGACCCGTCTGATCAAAGCCGCCCCCGGGGTTGGCGCCGATCATGACCTTGAGGGTGTCGATCTGGGCATGGGCCGACAGGCTGGTCATGGCGAGCAGGCCTGCACAGGCGAGTTGTCCGGGGCCGCGCGCGGCACGATGAATGAGCTGCATGGGGTGTCTCCTGTTTCGATCTTCAGTTGTCATTGATCGGCGCGGCGTGCTCTTGCGGCAAGGCTGAAATCAGCACCTTGTCGACCCGATTCCGGTCCATATCCACCACTTCGAAGCGAAAGCCTGATGCCTCGAAGTGGTCGGCCGGCGAGGGAATCCGGCCAAGCCGATGCATGGCGAAGCCACCGACGGTGTGGAAACTGCGCTCCTCTTCGGCCGGCAGTTCGTCGATCTCGAGGACCGACTTGAGCCGCTCCAGACCGACCGATCCGTCAACCAGCCAGGAGCCGTCATCACGCTGCACGACATCGCTGTCACCGCCGGCATCCGGCTCGGGCAGCTCGCCCACGATCGCGGTCAGCACATCGGTCAGGGTGACCAGGCCTTGCAGGTCGCCGTACTCATCGACGATCAGGCCAAACTGCACCCGCTCACGCCTGAAGGTTTCGAGCAACTGGGTGGTGCTGATGGTTTCGGGCAGATACACCGGCGCGGACAGGTGGTCTTCGACCCGAAGCACATCGTCACGCAGCGCAGCCCGCAGCAGATCACCTACTCGCAACACGCCGAGAATGTGTTCCAGGCCGCCGCGACACACCACGACCCGAGTGTGTGGGCTTTCTGCGATCTGCGCTCGAACGGTTGAATCGTCCTCTTCAAGGTCGATTGCGTAGATGTCCATGCGCGGGGTCATGATGGCGCCGACCCGCTGCTCGTCCAAGCGCAGCACATTCGAGACGATCGCCTGTTCGCTCTCGTGAAAGACGCCTGCTTCAGCGCCTTGCTCCATCAGGACCTTGATCTCGTCGTCGGTGACTGGCGGTTCCTCGCTGCCTTTTCCACCGAGCAGCCTCACCAGCAGGTTGCTCGATGAAGAGAGCACCCAAACCAGGGGCCGGGTCAGCGCGGAAAACCAGGCCATCGGCCGGGCCACGGCCGATGCAATGCGCTCGGGCGCCCGCAGTGCCAAACGTTTGGGAACGAGTTCGCCGATGACCACTGACAGATAGGTGATCAGCGCGACGGCGATCGCAACCGACAGGCCTTTGGCGTAGGCATCGAGCGCAGGGAATTGCGACAGCCACTGAGCGATCGGCATGGCGATCAGCCCTTCGCCGACGATACCGCTCAGCACGCCGATCATGGTGATTCCGACCTGCACGGTCGACAGAAAGGGACCCGGCTCGTCGTTAAGTGCCTGCGCCGCCTTGGCGCCTGCAAGGCCGTCGTCGGCCATGCGCTGCAACCGGGCCTTTCGGGAAGAGACCACGGCCATCTCCGACATCGCGAACAGGGCGTTCACCAGGATGAGGAGCAGCAGCAACAACAGGTCCATTGAGCAGGGACGGAGGCCAGGATGGCTGCAGGATAGCACTGAGCCCTTCGCGCCCAGAAGGCGGCGTGCTCAGGTCCGGGCAGCGCAATCCTGTCGGCAGGGCAGCTCGCCCGCTCCGGTTTCGATCTGCAAGGTGGTGTGTTCGATGCCGAATCGCTCCCGCAGTGAATCGCTTGCCGCCTGCAGGAACAGGTCTCCGGGCGGGCCAGCAGGCATGATCAGGTGTGCGCTCAGGGTGGTGTCTGTGGTGCCCAGCGGCCAGATGTGCAGGTCATGTAGCGCACTCACTCCGGGCATGGCCAGCAGGTGCTCGCGGACTGCCGCCGGCTCGATATGGCCTGGCACGCTGTCCATCGCCAGTCCCGTCGCCTGTTTGAGCATCGGCCAGGCGCTGACCGCGATCAGCGCGGCAATCACAAGGCTGATGATTGGATCCACGATCAGCCATCCGGTGAACGAGACGATCAGCGCCCCGATGACCACGCCTGCCGAGACGGCCGCATCGGCGACCATGTGCAGGAAGGCGCCACGCATGTTCACATCGTGCCGGTGCTGTCCGCGTGTCAGGATCCAGGCCGACGCCGAGTTGATCAGGATGCCGGCCGCTGCCACGATCATGACCAGACGGTTGTCGACCGGCGTGGGCGATTGCAGCCGACCGATCGCCTCCCAGCCGATGGCACCGGCCGCCACCAGCAGCAGCAGCGCGTTGATCAGCGCAGCGATCACGGAAGCGCGTCGCCAGCCCCAGGTGAACCGGTCGGATGTCGGACGCCGGGCGGCCCACAGCCCGGCCCAGGCCAGGCCCAGTGAGAGGACGTCCCCCAGGTTGTGCCCGGCGTCCGAGATCAGCGCCAGCGACTGGGCACGCCAGCCGGCCAGCAATTCGAAGACGACGAAACCGCTGTTGAGCAGGATTGCCACGAGCAGCGCGCGGCCGTTTGCCTGAGCTGCGAGCGCGCCATGGTCATGGGCGTGGCTGTGTGCGTGGTCGTGACCCTGTGCATGCGCACGATCGGGGCGATGATCGTGATGATCGTCGTGTGTGGAGTGATCATGCACTGGCATGGCTGCCTGAACGGTATGAAACTGCGGCAGTATCGCATCACCCGCCCTTGCCGACCTGCCCGGATTGCACCCGATGCTGATGAATGCACTGCTTGCCGCTTTGATCCATGCCGGCATTTTTGTGGCGGTGACCCTGCGGATCCTGTCGCGGCGCAGTGCGCCGGGCGTGTCGATGGCATGGTTGCTGATGGTGCTGCTGGTCCCCGTCCTGGGCGCGGTGCTGTACGTGATGATCGGCGAGCGGCGCCTGGGCCGGCGCTGGATTGGGCGTGCCGAAGCCGAGCGCGAGCGGCTGCAGAAGCAGTTCGCGAGTTTGTCTTCGGGTTTCGCGATTGCCCCGGCAGAAACCGGCAGCGTGGGTGAGCCGGTGGCGCGACTGGCTGGCGCGCTGGGCGCGGTGCCGGTCATGGGTGGGCATCGGGTCGAGCTGCATTCAGACAGCGTGGCCATCCTTCAGTCCATCGTGTCCGACATCGATGCCTGCCAGGAACGCTGCTCGCTGGAGTTCTACATCTGGCATGACGCGGGTCAGGTCAGTCAGGTCATCGAAGCACTGCTGCGCGCCGCAGCCCGAGGCGTGAAGGTGACCGCGCTGATGGACGGTCTGGGCAGTCGCCCGTTCATCCGGGGTGGTGCGATCGGCTCGATGCGCGCGGCGGGCATCGAAGTGGTCGTGGTGCTGCCGACCAGCGCACTGCGCATGGCCGTGGCTCGGGCGGATCTGCGCAATCACCGCAAAATTGCGGTGTTCGACGATCGCATCGCCTGGACAGGCAGTTTCAATCTGGTCGATCCGCGTGAGTTCAAGCGCGAAGCGGGTGTCGGCCAGTGGATCGATGCCATGCTGCGCATCGAAGGGCCCTGCTGCGAACTGCTCGGTGCAATGACCAATGCCATGGCAGTGATGCAGGAGGGGCAACGCCTGCGCGAAGTGCGCACCCGCAATGCCGCGACTGCTGTCGGCTCGGTCGCACTTCAGCCCTATCCTTCGGGGCCTGGATTTGCCTTTCAGCATGTCGAGTCGGTGATCCTTACGGCCATCTTCTCGGCGCGTCGGCAACTGGTGCTGACCACGCCCTACTTCGCACCGGGTGATGCGGTGGTCACCGCGCTGAGATCGGCTGCGCGACGGGGCGTGGAGGTCATGCTGATCGTGCCCATGCACTGCGACTCGCGGCTGGTGCATTGGGCCAGCGCATCGTATTTCGATGAGCTGCTGGCCGCGGGTGTGTCGATTCAGCGATTCGATGGCGGTCTGCTGCACACCAAGAGCATGGTGATCGATGAGTCGGTTTCGATGTTCGGCACAGTGAATTTCGACCTGCGCAGCTTTCATCTGAATTTCGAGCTGTCGATGCTGATCTACGACCGGGAGTTCGCGCAGCAACTGATTGCCTTGCAGCGCAGCTACCTCAGTGCCTGTATCGAGTTGGGCCAGACCGAGTGGCGAATGCGGCCAGGCTGGCGGCGCATGATCGAAAACGCGGCGCAATTGGCTTCGCCGCTGCTTTGAGGATCTCTTCGGGGTCAGCGATGGGTTGCACCGGCCCGCGCGGTCAGCGCCGCATAGACTTCACCCAGTGCCTGAGGCAGTGATTCGACATCCTCGATCACCCGGTAACGATCGGGGCGGCACATGCGTCGCAGGTAGTCATGGCCACCCGGGTCGATGGTCACGCAAAACGGGATGATCCCGGCGCGCTCGGCTTCGCGCAGGGCCTGCGCGGTGTCCTGGATACCGTATTCCTCGCTGCGTCGGTCGGGGCCATAGTCGGTGTCCTGAGGGTAGCCATCGGACACCAGGATCAGCAGTCGCAGGGGCGCGGATTGACGTGCCAGCCGCGTGACCGCATGGCGAATGGCTGGCCCCATGCGCGTTGATCCGCGCGGCTCCATCGCGGCCAGTGCCGCCCAGTTTGAACGGCGCACGGGTTCATCGAAGCCCTTGGCGATGTGAAACTCGACGTTGTCGCGGCCGCTGCCCGAAAATCCGAAGATCGCGTGCGAATCCCCCAGCGCGGCCAGGCCTTCGGCCATCAACGCGAGTGCATCACGCGAGACGTCGATCACGCGGCGGGTGCTGCGTGCAGGCGGATCGACCGGCACATCGTCGTACAGACCGTAGAGCAGGGCACCGGCATCCGCAGCGGGCGCGGGCTTGGTCGGCCGCGTCGGTTCAGCTTTGGGGTCGGGCAGGATGAGGGAAGTCGAGGCACTCATGTCGACCAGAAAGGCTGCGGCCACATCGCGCTCCAGCGGGTCGCGCCGCGTGTAGAGCCGCTCATCCGAGGCGCTGCCGGTGCGTCGGTCGATCATCGCAGCCACCAGTGCGTCCGGATCGAGGTCGTCGCCGTCGGCCACGCCGCGCACCCGCTTGGGCGAGACCGGCCGCAACTGCGCAAAGCGCTGCCGGATGCGGCGAGCGACGTCGGGATGGCGACTGCGCACCTCCTGCGCGAAGTCGAGCCGGTCGCCACGCAATCGGTGCTCATGCACTCGGCACCAGGCTGGCAGGTAGGCGCCCGCCAGCCAGTCCCATTCGTCGTACAGGAAGGTGCCGGCGCTTCGGCGGGCAGCCGGACGCAGTCGCACCGCGTGTGTGGGGCGGTCCGAAGCCGCTTCCTCGCCCGACGCCGAGTCAGTGTCCGGTGCCGCCGTGACGTCAGCAGCGAGGGCTTGTCCGCCGGACGGGCCTTCGCTTGCTTTCGTGGCCATGATGCCGGTGGGCGGTGGCGCCTCACCGCCCGGTGCATTGGGTGCTGCGAGGGGGTTTCGGGCCGGTGTCGGGTCGACTTTCGCGGGCCCGGTCACCGCCGAGCTGCCGGGCAGGCGCTGGGCCGGCTCATCGCGAAGCTCGGCCGAGTGCACGGTGAGGTAGCGCGGCACGCGGCGCTCCCGGACGGCGAAGCGCTCCAGCAGGCGGGCAATCTGATGCGCCGTGCGCGCGCAATCGGCTGCACGGGCATCGACTTCGAGGACGGTCTGCGCCAGTGCCAGAATGGGGGCGAGCAGGCCGTGCCGATCCTCGTTCAGCCAGGGTTCCGGCTTGGCGCCCAGCGAGATGCGGGTGAGTGCAGCAATCAGGGTATGCAATTCGCCGCGCGGCAAGGGTCCCCGGCGACGCGCCAGCGCCTCATTGCGGATCGCGATCAGCGTGCTGCGTGCGCCCGGGTAGTCGCGAAGGATGCGTGCATCCACCCGCATCCGGTCGAGCAGGCCCTGCAAGCGGCGCTCGATGCGGGGTGGTGTGGGCGGACGGATCGGCCATCGTCGCGTCAAGGTCTGGCCGGGCGCAGCCGGTGGGCTTGAATCGTGCGGTGGATCGCGGCGCAAGGCCTCGCGCATCACGCCGATCCGAAGGGCGCTGTGCTGCGTCGTCGTGCTGCCGCCCAGCGCAGTGGCGATCGGGATCAGCAGTGTCGACCGATCCGGGTCGGCCGCGCGCAGATGGGCCTGGAATACGCTGGCTGCGCAGGGCACGAGCTTGAAGGGGTGTTCACCGATTGCTTGCGCAAACAGTGCCAGCGCGCGGTGCCGGGCATCGAACTCGTTCCGATCCTCATCGCCTGGCATCGATTGCGCGGGTGCCATGTGGGCTGCTTCAGGGCAGCAGGACGTCGCACACATCCGCAATCGCCTGCCGAAGGTCTGGATCCTCCGTCAGCGACTGTGCAATCGCCACAGCACAGGCTCGCCGATGCGCCACGCCACCCACGATCAGCTTGGCCGCATGTACCAGCGCGCGAGTGCCCACACCATCGTCGAGTCCGTGCTCGTGCAGACCCCGAACCTTCAAACCGATCTGCGCCAGTGCGTCAGCGACAGCCGGCGCGACGCCGCTTTCATGGGCGATGATCGCGGCTTCCTGCTCGGGCGGCGGATAGTCGAAATCCAGGGCGACGAAGCGCTGTCGGGTCGAGGGCTTCATGTCCTTGAGCGCACTCTGGTAGCCCGGGTTATACGAGACGACCAGCAGAAAATCGGGATGGGCATCGAGCAGCTCGCCGGTTTTCTCGATCGGCAGCACACGGCGGTGATCGGTCAGGGAGTGGA
>CAIXXI010000212.1 GCA_903923345.1 uncultured Burkholderiales bacterium
CACGCGCCTGGCGAAGGCCGATGATTCATGAAAGCGCTTGAGCAGGTGCGCTTCAAAAAACGGGTCCAGACAGTCATCAAGCTCCATCAGATGACTGTCTGCATCATGAATCAGGCGACCTTCGGCGTAGGGCATTGCAGTGTCTCCTTGAATTGCGCGTCTGGCGCGGTGAATTGAGCTGCTCAGTCGACCTTGGCGCCCGAGGCCTTGACCACCGGGCCCCAGCGCCGAACCTCTTCCTGAATCATCGAACCCATCTGCTCGGCAGAGCCGCCGACGATGTCATAACCTTGCTCGTTCATTCGCTTGATGAATTCAGGCGAACGGGTGGCCTTTTGACCCTCGGCATTGAGCTTTGCAATGATTTCCTTCGGCGTGCCGGCCGGTGCTGCAATGCCGAACCAGGCGGTCGAGACATAGCCCGGCAGGCCGGACTCGATCATCGTGGGCAGGTCGGGCAGGCTGTTCGAGCGGGTCGGGCCGGTGGTGGCCAGGGCGCGCAGTTTGCCGGCCCTGATCTGATTGATGGCTGACGGGATGTTGTCGAACATGATGTTGACTTGCCCGCCGATCAGGTCAGTCAGCGCAGGCGCACTGCCCTTGTAGGGGACATGCGTGATTTCGAGGTTCAGCATCGAGCGGAACATCTCGCCCGACATGTGAATCGTCGAGCCGTTGCCGCTTGACGCATAGGTGTACTTGCCGGGCTGGGACTTGATCAGCGCAATCAGTTCCTTGACCGAGTTGGCCTTCACCTCGGGGTTGACCACCAGCACATTGGCGAACGAACCCAGCACGATGACCGGGGCGAGGTCCTTGTTCGGGTCATAGGGCAGCTTGTTGTACAGGAAGGGGGTGATGCCATGCAGGCTGCTGGGCGAAACCAGCAGGGTGTATCCGTCGGGTGTCGACCGTGCCACTTGCTCGGCACCCAGGTTGCCGCCGGCACCCGGTCGGTTCTCCACGTTGACCGGTTGGCCGAGGGTCTTGCTCAGTTCTGCGGCAGCGGCGCGGCCGATGATGTCGGTTGCACCACCGGGTGCATACGGCACGATCAGCCGGATGGGTTTGGACGGGAAGGACTGAGCCTGCACGCTGGCGGGCAGCAGGGCTGAGAGCGTAGTCGCAGCGATCAGGGACAGAAATGCAGTGCGGTTCATCGATGTCTTCTTGGTGAGGAGGGTGGATTCAGCTTGAGCACAAGCCACTGATTTCAGGCTTCGGCGTTGAATTTAACACCTAGATCTGTGAATCCACGGTCCCGGAATGGATGTCAATGGCGAACGGCTCCTGCCGCGACCAGCGCATCAATTCGGGCTTCGTCGAGTCCGATTTCGCCCAGAATTTCGCGGGTGTGTTGTCCGAGCCGTGGCGCGGGCAGCATCGTGCTGCGTGCAGCTTCGCTGGTGGTCGCTGGCAGCTTCATCTGAACGATCCGGCCCTCGCTTGGATGGTCCACCGTCTCGAAGAAGCCGCTTGCAAGCAGTTGCGGATCCGTCGGCAGCGACTCAAGCGTGTTGAGCGGCATGCACGGAATATCGACTTCGTTCAGTCTTCGCAGCCAGTTGGCCGTGGTGTCGGTGATGAAGTGCTGGGCATTTTCCCCGCAGAGCTCACCGATGTGGCGGGTTCGGATACCGATGTCCACGACCCGCGGATCGCTGTCGTAGGCGGATCCCCGGCCGGTGATCTCATAGAAGCTGCGCCATTGCCGGTCGGTGTACACCAGCGCGCAGACATGCCCATCGGATGTCTGATACGGCCTGCGCTCAGGAGCCAGCAGGCGCGGGTATCCGGCAGGCCCCAGGGCTGGAACGAAGGTCTGGCCGGCCATGTGTTCGCCCATGACAAACGGCACCATGGTCTCGAACATCGGCACCTCGATCGACTGACCTCGGCCGGTGCGTTCGCGCTGATACAGGGCCGCAGTGATCGCATTCACGGCTGCAAGCCCCACGGTGCGATCGACAAAAGCCATCGGTACATAGCGGGGCACCCCATCGCTCACCGTGGCCAGCAGTGAGGGCACGCCGGCGACACCCTGGATCAGATCGTCATAAGCAGGGAGTGCGGCGTAGGGACCGGTCTGGCCATAACCGACCACACCCGCATAGATGATCTTCGGGTTGACCGCCATCAGGTCTTCATAGCCCAGCTTCAATCGGCGCATGGCGGCCGGCCTGACGTTGTAAACCAGAATGTCGGCGCTTCGGGCCAGATCGAGCAGCACCGCTCTGCCAGCCGGGTTCTTCAGATCGATGCAGACGCTGCGCTTGTTCCGGTTTACATGCAAAAAGCCGGCACCCATGCCGGGGTTGCGCATCGGGCCGATGCCGCGTGAGGTGTCGCCTGAGGGCGACTCGATCTTGACCACATCGGCGCCCATGTCGCCGAGCAGCTGCGTGGCGAATGGCCCCATGAGCACCGAGGTGAGATCCAGGACCCGCACGCCGGCAAGTGGCCCGCCGCTGTTGACCGTGGCGCTCATGATTTGCTGCGCCGTTGACGCAATTCAGCCCATTGCGAGTCACTCCATCCCAACAGGTCTTCTGCGCCCGAGGTGCGCAGGTGCATGCCGCCGTCGATGGTCACCATCTCGCCATTGATGTAGCCCGCTTGAGGTGAAATCAGGTAGCTGGCCAGGTTGGTCAGTTCGATGTGCTCGCCGGCACGGCCCAGCGGATTGCGACGCGACAGGTCGTCATCGCGTCCACCCGGGCGCAACTGCCCGACTGCGCCGGTGGTCGGAAATGGGCCTGGTGCAATTGCGACCAGCCGAACGCCCTTTGGTCCCCATTCGACTGCCAGGCTCTTGATCATGGCCAGATGCCCGGACTTGGCCATCGCTGACGGCACGGTGAAGGCTCGGCCGGTGATGGTCGAGGTCGAGAGGATGCCCAGAATCACGCCAGGATGTCCGGACTCGATCCAGCGCTTGCCCACGCTGAGCGTGCAGTACATCGCACCATGCAGGGTGGGGGCCAGGATTGCATCGGCGGCGCGGGCCGACAAGTGCTCGGTCTGAGCGATGAAGGTGGCCGCCGCATTGTTGATCAGGGCGTCGAGTGGGCCGTGTCGCCAGGCCTCCTCGACCATGGCTTCGACGGCCTCGGCGCTGCGCACATCACAGGCGATGGTCTGCACGCTGGCACCTGACTCGTCCCGGATGCGCTGTGCGGCCGCATCAAGGACTTCAATTCGGCGCCCGGTCAGCACGAGCGAGGCACCGAGTTCGGCGAATCGCCTCGCCATGGCTTCACCCAGACCGGTGCCGCCTCCGGTGATCAGCACCCGCCGATTGGCGAGCAGGTCAGGCTGGAACATTCACTTTCCTTTGTTGGGTCAGGGTGTTGTCGATGATCTTGAGCATCTGATCGCGTATTCGAGCCAGGTCGATCCGATCATCCAGAAACCACTGCAGCATCGTGCCGCGAAGCGCACCCAGAATCAGCAGTGCCATGGCGGCAGGGTCGACCTCCGCAGGGATTTCTTCATTCCGAATACCGGCGCGGATGTGATGCTCAAAAAACGAGAGTGCCGAGCGGTTGTATGCCGCGAAGTCCTCGCGCATGGGCGCCTCTTCCATTGCGCCTTCGACCAGCAATGCAAGCAGCGCGCGAGTGTGGGTCCATTGCGCGTCGGTGCGGCTGAAATACACGCTGATGTTGCCGCGAATCGCATCGAGCCCCGGTTTGCGCTGCGGCGCCGCCAACAAGGCCTCGCTGAACCGCTGGCCGATTTCCTGCGTCAGCGCGCGCATGAGTCCGGCCTTGTTGCCGAAGCGCTGCGCCGGCAGGCCTCGGCTGTAGCCGGCTGCGATGCCGACCTCGGCCAGCGTCAGCCGCGCTGAGCCGCGCTGGGCCACGATGTTCAGCGCGGCCGCCAGCAGCCGCTGCTCAGCTTCTTCGCGACGCTTCGCCTGAGTGCGGCGCACCGAGCTCATGGCTACTGCGGCTGGATCCCCGCGGCATCGGCCACCCGCTTGAAGCGCTCGAATTCGCTGCGATGAAAGTCGCCGAGTTCCTTCAGACCGAGCAGCAAGGGGCTGCCCGGGTTGGCTGCCTGGTAGGCCCGGCCCTCGGGGGACGTCATCGCCCGTCGCATCGCGTCAGCGAGTTTGGCAGTGATGTCGTCGGGAGTCTCGGCGCGAACGAACATGGCTGCCCAGACGTAGGTCTCGAATTCGGGGTATCCGGACTCTTTCATCGTCGGTACATCGGGCAGCTTGGGGTCGCGCTTGTCGCTGGTGATCGCCAGGCCGCGCAGACGGCCATCACGAATCAGATTGGCCACGCCGCCAAAGTCATTGACCGCGAGGTCGAGCTGCCCGCCGATCACATCGGTCTGCATCTGCGCACCGCCCTTGTACGGCACATGGTTCACTTTGACCCCGCCGACCAGCCCCAGCCAGGTGGCCACCAGCATGTAGCCTTCGGAGTAGTTGCCGACGTTCAGCGTGCGGTTCTCGCGCTTGGCAGCCGCCAGCAACTCGCCAATGGTCTTGTAGGGCGAGTCACTCTTGACGATGAATGCAGCCGGCCCGACGGTCAGACCATACAAGGGTCGAAAGTCCTTGAATGGATCGTAGGGCAGGCTCTTGGACAACACCGCATTGACCGCCATGGGCGAGTTGCTGCCGACAAAGATCGTGTGACCGTCGGCGGGTGCGGCCTTGACGGCCAGTGCGGCCACCGCGCCGCTGGCGCCCGGGCGGTTTTCCACAATGACCGGTTGGCCAAGCGAACGGCCAATCACTTCACCGTAAGCCCGCCCGGCGCTGTCGGCACCACTGCCGGCATTGAACGGGACGATGATCCGGATGGGCTTGGTCGGGAATGAGCTTGCCTGACCTGCGGCAAGCGGGGTGATCAGCAGGCCGATCAAAAATGCGAGGGCTCGTTTCAAGGCATCGCTCCGTTTGAAGGTGAGGGCAGCGGTTGGGGGCTTATTTGGGCTGGATGCCGGCAGCGTCGGCAACCCGCTTGAATCGCTCGTATTCGCTGCGCTGGAAATCGCCGAGCTCTTTCATGTGCAGCATCATTGGATTGCCGGCGTTGGCGGCCTGAAAGGCCTTGCCCTCCGGCGAGTTCATCGCAGCGCGGACCGAGTCGGCCAGCTTGCGGGTGATGTCGTCCGGGGTTTCCGCGCGTGCGTACAGTGAAGCGAACACATAGGTCTCGAAGTCGGCAAAGCCCAGTTCCTTCATCGTCGGCACATCGGGCAGCTTGGGGTCGCGCTTGTCGCTGGTGATGGCCAAAGGCCGAATGCGCCCTTCCTTGGCCAGCGCCATGAAGCCACTCGAATCATTGACCGCAAGATCCAGCTGACCTGCTGCCAGATCGGTCTGTGCCTGAATGCCGCCCTTGTAGGTGATGTGATTGATCTGCACACCCCCCACCGAGCCCAGCCAGGTTGCGACCAGCATGTAGCCGTCCGAATAGTTGCCGACATTCAGGATCCGCTTCTCCTTGCGTGCCGCAGCCAGGAGCTCGGGCAGGGTCTTGTAGGGCGAATCGCCCTTGACCAGGAAGGTCGATCCGCCCACCGACATGCCGTGGACCGGACGGAAATCCTTGAAGGCGTCGTAGGGCAAATTCTTGGTGAGAACCGGCATCACGCACATCGGCGAGGTGCTGCCCACCAGCAGGGTGTGGCCGTCTGCGGGGGCCGATTTGACCGCCTGAATCGCCAGCAGGCCGCTGCCGCCGGGGCGGTTTTCAACCATCACCGGCTGCCCGAGCTGCCGGCTCATGATCTCGCCGTAGGCACGGGCTGCACTGTCCGAGCCGCTGCCGGCATTGAAGGGCACGACGATGCGAATCGGCTTGGACGGAAATGAGGCCGCCTGTGCCATTGCTCGCGGTGTGACCAGAGCGCTTGCAGAAAGCGCAAGCATTGCTTGCAGGGTTTGTCGCTTGTTCATGAGGTGTCTCCTTGTATCAGGACGCGGTCAGTTTGCCGCGGTGAATAATCCCGAGCGATGCCAGGTGCTCGATGGTGGCTTGATCGAATCCGGCCTGCAGCATCATCTCATCGGTATGTTGCCCGAGCACAGGGGCCGGCAGTGATAACTCGGCCGGGCTGCGCTCGAAGAGGGTTGCCGGTCGAACGGCGGTGATGGGCCCTTCGCTCGGATGATCGATCGGCTGGAACAGGCCAACCGCCTTGAGGTGAGGGTGTTGCGGCAGTTCATCGATGGAATAGAGCCGGGTCGCGGGGATATCGAGTCGCTCGCACAGCGCGAGCAATTCTTCGGTCCTCATCTGCCGGGTCACGCTCACCATGTCGGCGTACATCTGCTTGAATTTCGCGTTGCGCTCGTGACGGTCTTCGAGGTTGTATTGCTGCGCGAGATCATCGCGCCCGACATGCTTGAAGAACGCAACCCAGTGCGCAGCCGAGTAAGGCAGCATCGCGACATGACCATCTCGGGTGGGGGCGGGTTTGCGTCCGCCGCTCAGCAGCCTTGCATATCCGGCTGGAGCAGGCGGTGGGTCGAAGGTCAACCCGCCCAAGTGCTCGGTCAGGGTGAACGCCACCATGGTTTCGAGCATTGGCACTTCGACGAACTGGCCTTCGCCCGTGCGCTCGCGATGGAGCAAGGCGGCCATCACTGCATTCGACAAAACAATGCCGCAGGTCTTGTCCGCGAGCAGTGTGGGCGCGTAGTCGGGGGCTTCTCGCTCGTTGCCGATCAGGCTTGCCAGCCCGCAGGCCGCCTGAATCACATCATCGAAGGCAGGCTTGCCGGCATCCGGGCCAGACTCACCGAATCCGGTGGCCACGCAATAGACCAGGTCTGGCTTGATTGCCGACAAGGCCGCATAGCCCAGACCCAGCCGTTCGATGGCCTCGATGCGCATGTTGTGGACCACGACATCCACCGAGGCCAGCATGCGATGAATGATGTCGATGCCTTCCGGCGTCTTGAGGTCGATTGCGATCGAACGCTTGTTGCGGTTGATCGCAAGAAAAATGGAACTCATCCCGCGATGTTTCGAGACCCCGTTGGCCCGCATCTGGTCGCCCACCAGCGGCTCGACCTTGATGATGTCGGCACCATAGTCGCCGAGGATCTGGGTGGCCACGGGCCCCAGAACGACCGCGGTGAGGTCGAGTATTCGATAGCCGGCCAGCGGGCCTGTGCGTGTCGCGGGCGCCTTGTTCATGTCGGATCCCGTCTCCCTGTGGTGTGGCCAGTCGGCCTCTCATTGTTGGAACGCGCTTGACCGGTTCAGGATAAATTACTTGTTGCCTGACAAACAACTTTCGTTCAAGAATCGGACCGTCCGCATCGAACGGACCTGAGCATCATCCAACAAGGATCCGGTTCATGCAGGAATTGAACATCATCCCCGGTACGCTGCCGCCCGAGTGCGAGGCGCTGAGGATGGAGGTGCGGGAGTTCGTCGCAAACGAGCTGGGCGATTTTCCGCTCGCCCGCCGTGTGCGTAACTGGACAGGCGGTGATCCCGAGTTCAGCCGCAAGCTCGCGGCCAAAGGCTGGATCGGCATGACCTGGCCCAAGGCCTTTGGCGGCCATGAGCGCTCCACCCTGGAACGCTATGTGGTGCTGGAAGAGTTGCTGCAGGCCGGTGCGCCGGTCGGGATGCACTGGGTGGCAGATCGTCAGAGCGGGCCGCTGCTGATGCGCTATTCGCCCAAGGTGCTGGCACCCAGGCTTGTGCCCGCGATTGCTCGCGGCGAACTGTTTTTCTGCATTGGCATGAGTGAGCCCGATTCCGGCTCGGATCTGGCGTCCATCCGGACCAAGGCCACCCGCATCGGTGATGAATGGTCGATCACCGGGCGCAAGGTCTGGACATCGGGTGCCCATAACAAGCACTACATGATCGCGCTCGTGCGGACCAGCGAGGGCTCGCAGCGCCAGGGCGGTGTCTCGCAGTTGCTGGTCGATATGAAGACACCAGGGATCACGGTGCGGCCGATCGTGAACCAGCTGGGCGAGCACGACTTCAACGAAGTCACCTTCGACGATGTCCGCGTGCCAGCTGAAAACCTGATCGGTGAGGAAGGCGAGGGCTGGAAGCAGGTGGGTGCCGAGCTGGCTTACGAGCGGGCAGGCCCGGAGCGCTATCTCAGCAGCACGCAATTGCTCAAGGAAATGATCGACGAGGCCGATCCGCAGGATCCGCGTCAAGCCGTTGCCTTGGGTCGAATCGTCGCCCAGTACGCCACCTTGCGCCAGATGTCGCTCGGCGTGGCGACCATGCTGGCCCAGGGCCTCACACCCGGATTGGCTGCGTCGGTGGTCAAGGACCAGGGGGCGCTGGTCGAACAGGCGATGCCCGACATCGCCCATGATCTGTTTGGAGGCTTGGCTGAGCCAGGTTCGCCGCTGGATCTGGCGATGCGCTACACCGCGATGGCGGCGCCGTCGTTTTCATTGCGCGGCGGAACCCGGGAAATCCTGCGCGGCATCATTGCCAAAGGACTGGGGCTGCGATGAGCGATTCGATGATCGAACACAGCGTCGCGCGTGTCTTCGCGGACAACGTCGACAAGTCCGTCCTGCATGCAGTTGAAGGTGGGGCGTTTGCCGACCGGCTCTGGAACCTGGTGACCGACAGCGGTTTCCATGTTGCGGTGGCCTCTGAGGCCAGCGGCGGCATCGGCCAGACCTGGGGCGCGGCGTATCCGATTCTGCGTGGTCTGGGCTACTGGCAAGTGCCGCTGCCACTGGCTGAGACGATGATCGGCGCCTGCCTGCTGTCTGCTGCGGGCATCGAGCTTCCCGAGGGGCCGATCGCGCTGATCGAGCAAGGGCACGACAGTCAGCTCACCCTTCAAGGCAGCGCGGGCGCGCGCACACTCCACGGCACCGCGAAGCGCGTGGCCTGGGCCCGGCACAGCCCGACTGCGGTGGTGTCGCTTGCCGGCGGTGGGCTGGCACTGGTCGATCTGCGCGAGCCGGGCACGAGCAAAGCGACCGCACGACCCAACCATGCCCGGATTCCGAGCGACGATCTTCAATTTGAAGGCGCTCGGCTGCTGGCTCACGCCGAGGCATCGATGACAGGTCTTGAGCTCCCGGTCTGGACCCTGGGCGCGATGGCCCGCAGCGCGATGATGGTTGGAGCGCTCGAGTGGTTGCTCGAACAATCTGTCCAGTATGCGAATGACCGCGTGCAGTTCGGCCGCCCGATCGGCAAGAACCAGGCGATTCAACAGCAGCTTGCGCTGATGGCCGGCGATGTGGCCGCAGCCCGGGTTGCGGCCACCGTGGCTGCAAACGATGCTGCGTCACCCGCGCAAGCGGATGTGCGGCGCACGGCGTTCAGTGCTGCCGTCGCCAAGAGTCGGGTGGGCGAGGCAGCCACCCGGGGCACCTCGATTGCCCATCAGGTGCATGGCGCGATCGGGTTTACCCATGAGCATCTGCTTCACTTCGCAACCCGCAGAGTTTGGACCTGGCGCGAAGAATTTGGCGCCGATTCCTGGTGGGCCGAGCGTCTCGGGCGTGCCGCGATCAGCGCGCGATCCGAGGCGTTCTGGCCTGCATTGACTGACCGACACTACCAAGGTGGACTGATATGACCGCAATTCCTGATACCCCTCCCGTTGCAATGACACTTGACGGCCATGTTGGCATCGTCGAGATCCAGAAACCGCCGCACAACTTCTTCGACCAGGCCATGCTGTCCGGGATCGCGGATGCATTCGAAATGTTCGAGGTCAACCCGGAGTGCCGTGCGATCGTGCTGTGCGCGCAGGGCACCTCGTTTTGTGCGGGCGCTGACTTCTCACGCCGCGACAACGCGGCCAGTGGCAACGTCCACCGCAGCCCCCGCGCGGTCAACCCGATCTACGGTGAGGCTGCCCGACTGTTCGCAGCCACCAAGCCGGTGATCTGCGCCGTGCAGGGTCCTGCGATCGGCGGTGGGCTCGGTCTGGCAATGGTCGGCGATTTCCGGGTGACCTGCCCGGAGGCCCGTTTCTCGGCCAACTTCAATCGACTCGGTTTTCACCCGGGCTTCGGTCTTTCGATCACCCTGCCGCGCGTGATCGGCATCCAGAAGGCGCAGCTGATGTTCTTTACCGGACGACGTGTCGGGGGTGAAGAGGCGGTTCAGATGGGCTTGGCCGACATCCTCGTGCCGCGCGAGCAGGTCCGTGAGGAGGCGATGAAGCTGGCTCGCGAGATCGCGATTTCCGCGCCGATCGCAGTGACGGCCACGCGCGCCACCCTGCGTGCCGGTCTGGTCGAGCAGATTCGCAGCGCGGTTGCGCACGAAAGCATGCAGCAGACCCAGCACTATGCGACCGAGGATTTCAAGGAAGGTATTGCTGCGTCGGCAGCGCGTCGCGAGCCCGCCTTCAAGGGCCGCTGAGTCATCTGGCCGTCTGCATCGGGGAGCTGTTCGTGAAACTTGTGGTGTTCAACCAGGATCGACTGGGTGTGGTGAAGCAGTCGGGCGGTGTCGACGGCGTGGTCGATGTCAGCGACATCGTCGCAGCGATTGCCCAGGCCGGTCCCGGTCATATGATGAACACCCTGATCGCTGACTGGGGCCAATACCGCGCGGCGATCGAGCAGGCGGCGAACAGCCGTGCGGCGTTGCCGTTGGCGCAGGTCAGCATCGAGGCGCCGCTATCCAGACCGGCGAGCATTGACTGCATGGCCGTCAATTACATGGAAGACGGCACCCGCTCGGAGCCCGCCCCGATCAATGCGTTTCACAAGGCTTCGAGTTGCATCATCGGACCCGGCGGCACGATGGTGCTGCCGGATATTCCGGCCACGGTGTTCGAGGGTGAAGCTGAACTCGCACTGGTGATCGGCAAGCGTGCGAGCCATGTGCCGGCAGCGCGCGCCATGGAGCACGTGTTTGGCTATCTGAACTTCATTGACGGTTCAGCGCGCGGCGTCGTGCCGCCGAACAATGTGTTCTACCAGATGAAGTCACGGGCTACTTTTGCGCCCCTCGGCCCGTATCTGGTGACAGCCGATGAGGTGACTGATCCGCAGAGCCTG
>CAIXXI010000213.1 GCA_903923345.1 uncultured Burkholderiales bacterium
ACCACCTGAGTGGCCACGTTATCGAGGAAGGCCCGATCATGGCTGACCAGCAGCAGCGTGCCGCTGTAGCTTTGCAGGGTGTCTTCAAGCAGCTCCAGTGATTCGATGTCGAGGTCGTTGGTCGGCTCATCGAGCACCAGCAAATTGGCCGGACGGGCAAAGAGGCGCGCCAGCAGCAGCCGATTGCGTTCACCACCGGACAGGGTGCGCACCGGAGACTGCGCGCGGCGCGGGGCAAAGAGAAAGTCGCCCAGATAGCTCATCACATGCTTGCGCTCGCCGCCGATCTCGATCCATTCCGATCCGGGGCTGATGGTCTCGACCACCGATTTTTCCGGATCGAGTTGCTCGCGCATCTGATCGAAATAGGCCACCTGCAGCTGGGTGCCGAGCTTGACCGTACCGGCATCCGGTTCGATGGCTCCCAGGATCAGTTTGAGCAGGGTCGACTTGCCGGCTCCATTGGGGCCGATCAGGCCGAGGCGGTCGCCACGCATCACGATCATCGACAGGTCGTCGATCACGCAGCGCTCGCCGAATGACTTGCTCACACCCTCGAGTTCGGCCACCAGCTTGCCGCTGCGGTCGCCGGAATCGATCTTCATGCGCACATTGCCCTGGCGCTCGCGGCGGGCATCGCGGTCGCGGCGCAACTGCTCGAGGCGTCTCACCCGTCCTTCATTGCGGGTGCGACGCGCCTCCACACCTTTGCGGATCCAGACCTCCTCCTGCGCCCAGAACTTGTCGAACTTCTGCGCTGCCGAGCGCTCGGCGGCCAGCTGATCGGCCCGTACCCGCTGGTAGGTCGTGAAATTCCCTGGAAACGAGCGCAGCACGCCACGATCGAGTTCAACGATGCGGGTTGCGGTGGCATCGAGAAAGAACCGGTCGTGGGTGATGAAGATGGCCGCCGGCACACGCTTGAGCAGTTCCTCGAGCAACTCGATGCCGGCGATATCCAGATGGTTCGTCGGCTCATCGAGCAGCAGCACATCCGGCTCCAGCGCAAAAGCCAGTGCCAGGGCCGCACGTTTGCGCTCGCCCCCTGAGGCTGATGCGGGCGATGCATCCGGATTCAGGCCGAATCGCTGCAGGTACTCGGCCAGACGCGCCTGAACGCGCCAGCGTTCGCGTTCGTCGTCGAAGTCTTCCAGGCCGCCTCGCAGCAAGAGGCTCTCGTGCATCGACTCAGCCGGCGGCAGTTCGGGTTCCTGCTCGACGGCCGCGATGCGCAGGCCATCACGCTTTTGTATCAGACCGTCGTCAAGCGGGATTCGCCCCTGGATGACGCCGAGCATGGTGGATTTGCCGGTTCCGTTGCGACCGATCAGGCCGATCCGTTCGCCCGCCAGCAGCGTGAAGGCCGCACAGTCGAGCAGGGGCAGGTCACCGAAGGCGAGTTGCGCATCGGACAGGGTCAGCAGAGAGACGGCACTCATGGTGGGCGGCACGATACCCGAAGTTCCAGCCTGGCCGCAGGAGAATGCGAGCCGCGGCCTGTGGAACCGACAGGCCGGTCATGTCGAATCGCTATACTCACGACCGCTTGTCATGCCTGACGCCTTCATTTTGGGCGCTGCGCTGCGAGTGCCGATCCACCCCAGCCATTCGCGCGTGCACCGCGCGCCTGGCCGCCTGAGCCCCATGACCCAGCCCGCTGCCCTGCCCCTGATGCTTGCCGCGCCGTTTGCCGGTGCGCTGGTGCTGCTCGCCTACGGCGCATGGAGCAGCGCCACACGCGAGCAGCGGCTGCACCGGGCGGCGCTGATCGCTGCGGCATTTGCCGGCCTGGCCGCAATCAGCCTGCTGGCGCTTGCGCCCACCGTGATGGACGGGACGGTGTATCGAGCCGGAGTGGACTGGCTGCCGGTTTTCGGCGCCGACCTCGGCCTGCGCATCGACGCTCTGGCCTTGCTGTTCGCCCTGCTCATTCTGGGCATCGGCCTGTTGGTGATCCTCTACGCCCGCTACTACCTCTCGCCGCAGGACCGCACGCCCTGGTTTTACGCGCTGCTGATGGCGTTCATGGGGGCGATGCTGGGCATTGCCCTGTCGGACAACCTGATCCTGCTGGCGATGTCATGGGAACTCACCAGCCTGATTTCCTTTTTGCTGATCGGCTTCTGGGACCATCGCTCTGATGCGCGTCAGGGCGCCCGGATGGCGCTCACCGTGACCGGAGCAGGCGGCCTTGCCCTGTTGGCCGGACTGCTGCTGCTGGGCTGGATCGCCGGTGGCTGGGACCTGGACACCGTGCTGAAATCGGGCGATGTCGTTCGCGCCCACCCGCTCTATCCGGTCTGCCTGGGCCTGGTGTTGCTGGGTGCCTTCACCAAGTCAGCGCAGTTCCCCTTCCAGTTCTGGCTGCCCCATGCCATGGCCGCGCCCACGCCGGTCTCGGCCTATCTGCATTCGGCCACGATGGTCAAGGCCGGCATTTTCCTGCTGGCGAGGCTGTATCCGGTGCTCTCGGGCACCGATGCCTGGTTCTTTGCAGTCACGTCCGCAGGCGCGGCCACCCTGCTGGTCGGTGCCTGGCATGCGATCTTCCAGCACGACATCAAGGGTCTGCTCGCTTACTCGACCATCAGTCACCTGGGCCTCATCGTGATGCTGCTGGGCCTGAACTCCGATGTCGGTGCGGTGGCCGCCCTGTTTCACATGCTCAATCACGCCACCTTCAAAGCCTCGCTGTTCATGGCGGCCGGCATTGTCGACCATGAGACCGGCACCCGGGACATGCGGCGTATCAACGGCCTGGCCCGATCGATGCCAGTGACCGCGACGCTGGCGATCGTGGCCTCCGCAGCCATGGCGGGTGTGCCGTTGCTCAACGGCTTCCTGTCGAAAGAAATGTTTTTTTCCCAGACCCTTGCGATCGAGGGCAGCCGCGCGCTGCAGGTGCTGGTGCCACTGGTGGCTGCGATTGCGGCGGCGCTGTCGGTGGCCTACTCGGCCCGATTCGTTCACGACGTCTTTTTCAACGGCGATCCGGGCGATCTGCCGAAAAAGCCGCACGAACCGCCCCAATGGATGCGCAGACCGGTGGAGCTGCTCGTGCTGTTGTGCCTGCTGGTGGGTCTGCTGCCGGGACTCATCGTCGGGCCGCTGCTGTCTGCCGGCGCACGGGACCTGCTGGGTGACACGCCACCAGAGTACTCACTGGCACTGTGGCATGGCTTCAATCTGCCGCTTGGCATGAGCTTCGTCGCCATGGTGGGTGGGCTCACGCTGTATTTCTGGTTGCAGCGGGGCAGCTACCGCAGCCTGCATGCTCACCCGACCGACACGGGCCTGGGCAAACGCATCTTCGAGCGTCAACTCCAGAAAGTGGTGAGTCTGGCCGGGCGTTTCGATGCCGCCCTGCATGGCGCAGGGATGCGCGTGGGGCTGTTCATCGCGGTGGCAGTGGCGGTCGTCGCCATGGTTCTGCCATGGATGACCGATGAGCCGCCCTCCCATGGCCTGACCGGCAGCCTGCGCCCCGATCTCAATGCCGGTGCGGTGATGGTCTGGTGCATCGGTGCGGCGGCTGCGATCGGCACGGTGTGGTTCGCCCATCAGCGACTGATCGCCTTGCTGGTGCTGGGCGTGGTGGGGCTGGTGGTGAGCCTGGCCTTCGTGTGGTTCTCTGCACCCGACCTGGCCCTGACTCAACTGCTGGTTGAAGTCGCGACCATGATCCTGATGATGCTCGCCCTGCGCTACCTGCCGGCGCAGACCCAGCGGGATGACGACGATGCACATCGACTGCGCGACATGCTGTTCGCAGGCCTGGGCGGCCTGGGCCTGGGCGCAACCGCCTGGGCTGTGATGATGCGGCCATTCGATTCGCTGTCGGGTCATTACCTGGAGCGAGCGCTCGATGAGGCGGGTGGAACGAACGTGGTCAATGTGGTGATCGTCGATTTCCGTGGCTTCGACACCTTCGGCGAAACCATGGTGATGGCTGCGGCGGGCCTGGTGATCCACGCGCTGATCGCCGATCGCCGGCTGAATGCGGTTTCAGGGCCTGCCCGGGCGGGGCTTGCGATGCAGCCCGAGCACCGTCTGCCGGTTCTGCTGACGACGCTGGCGAGCCATCTGCTGCCGTTTGCGCTGATGGTGTCGGCTTATTTCTTTTTGCGCGGTCACAACCTGCCCGGTGGCGGCTTCATTGCGGGTCTCATCACCGCCATCGCACTGCTCGTGCAGCACGTCGCCTTCGGCGCCCGAGCCTTCACACCGGCGGGGCTTGATGCCCAGCAGGCCCTCACATTTCAGAGCCGGTTCTGGCATCGGGTGATCGGTGCCGGTCTGCTGATCGCGACCCTCACGGGCCTTGGCAGCTGGCTGTTCGACTATCCCTTCCTCACCTCGACCTTCGGGCACCCCCACCTGCCCCTGATCGGCGAGGTACCACTGGCCAGTGCGGCGGCTTTCGATCTGGGTGTCTACCTTGCCGTCGTGGGTGCGACGCTGCTGGCCCTGGGTGCGCTGTCGCGGCTGGGCAGGAGGCCCTGAGATGGAACTGCTCATGGCCAGCGGCATCGGTCTGCTCGCGGCAAGCGGGCTGTACCTGATGCTGCGAGCCCGCACCTTCGACACGGTTCTGGGCCTGACCCTGCTGTCTTATGCAGTCAATCTGTTCATCTTTTCCATGGGCCGATTGCAGATCGGTCGGCCACCGATTCTCGGTGCCGGCGCGATGCCGGTTGCAGACCCCTTGCCCCAGGCGCTGGTGCTGACCGCCATCGTGATCGGCTTTGCCATGACCGCCCTGCTGCTGGTGCTGGCCTTGCGCGCGCACGCAGACAGCGGCAGTGACCAGGTCGAGGGCGAAGCCCGGCGCACCGGCAAGGACACACACGACGATGAAGCCCTGCACACTCAGCGCGGGCAGGAGCCGGATCGTCCATGAATCACGCAGCCGTCGTCCCGATTGTCCTGCCTGCACTGGCCGCAGCCCTGATGCTGCTGGACCGGCGGATCTCATCGCAGCGGGTGCTGGCCTGGGTCTCGACCGCCCTGACTGCAGCCTGCGCGGCGTGGTTGCTGACCCTGACCGCCGATGGCTGGACAGGGGTCTACCTGCTGGGCAACTGGGCCGCTCCCTGGGGCATCGTTCTGGTGGCCGATCGCCTCTCCACCCTGATGATCACCCTGACCGGGTTACTCGGACTGATCGCCCTGGCCGCCTCTCGACACGGTGAGGACCGGGCAGGCGCGCATTTTCATCCGCTGCTGCAACTTCAACTGATGGGACTGAACGGCGCCTTCCTGACCGGCGATCTGTTCAATCTGTTCGTGTTCTTCGAGGTGATGCTGATCGCCTCGTACGGTCTGCTGCTGCATGGAGACGGCCCGGCGCGAGTGGCAGCCGGTCTGAGATTCGTCACCCTGAACCTGTTTGGCTCGGCACTGTTTCTGATCGGTGCTGCCCTGCTCTACGGCGTGGCCGGCAGCTTGAACATGGCCGATCTGGCTGGGCGCATCGCGGCACTGAGCGGCCCGGACGCCACGCTCGCTCGAGCCGGCGGCTGGATGCTGCTGGCGGTCTTTTGCCTGAAGGCAGCGATCCTGCCGCTGAGTCTGTGGCTGCCTGGCACTTACAGCCAGGCCAGTGCGCCGGTTGCAGCACTGTTCGCGATCATGACCAAGGTCGGCATCTATGCGGTGTTACGGGTCTTCACCCTGGTCTTCGGATTCGATTCGCAGGCCGCTGAGCATCTGGCCTTTCCCTGGATCGTCGGCCCTGCGGCCATCGGCTACCTCGCAGCCTGTTTTTCGGCACTCGGCACGACCGACCTGCGCCGGATCGCCTCGCTCCTGGTCGTGGCATCGGCCGGCATGCTGATGATCGGTATCGGACTGGCCGATGAGCGATCCATCGCAGCGGCGATCTGCTATCTGCCGCACAGCACCTTGTGCGCCGCCGCGCTGTTCCTGATCGCCGACCGGGTGGGACGGCCGTCTGACCGCTCGGAACCGAAGGTTCAGACTGCGCTGGCTCACGATGCTTCAACGCCGGAGCACGCCGCATCACCCCGGCGAATCGCACTGCCCGGCGCGCTTTTTTTCCTGACAGCGGTGGCGATCGCGGGCCTGCCGCCCTTCGGCGGTTTCATCGCCAAGGCGATGCTGCTGGTGTCGATGCTGCCGTATGACGGCATGCAGGACCCTTCGCGCGTGACCGTCGCTGTGCTGTGGACTGTGGTCCTGCTCGGGAGCCTGTTCGCCACGGTGGCCCTGGCCCGCACCGGCAGTGCCCTGTTCTGGTCCTCGCGTGCTGCACCGCCCGGCGGCGCAGCGGGTGGAGCCTCAAGCCCCGATCTGGTTTCGGTGCTGATCGCCCTGTGCGCCGTGACCGCGCTGGCGATTGGGTCTGCACCGCTGCAGCGCTTCGCTCAGGCCGCAGCACGCGACCTGACCGAACCGACAGCCGCGATCAACCAGGTGCTGCGCACCGAGCAACGGCCCAGCCCCCACACCGCCGCACCGAGCCCTGTGCGATGAACCGATCCCGATCCTGGCTACCCCGCCCTGGCCTGTTCGTCTGCCTGTGGGTCACTTGGTTGATGCTCAACCAGACGCTGCATCCAGCCCATCTGCTGCTCGGCGCGGGGCTTGCCTGGCTGATCTCGAGATGGTCCGGGCCCAGCAGACTGCGGGCGAGTGTCTCGCGCGCCCTGCCTGGTGAGCCCGAAGCTGTCTCGCAAAGTGAATCGCCCGCGGCCGATGCAAGGGCTCGCAGCAAAGCGCGTGTGGCCATCGAGTTGTTCGCCGTGGTGCTGCACGACATCCTGAAGGCGAACCTGCAGGTTGCCCGGCAGATCACAGGGCCTCAAGAGGGTCTGAAATCCCGCTTCGTGGTGATGCGACTGCGGGTGAAAGAGCCAGAGGCGATCTTCCTGCTCAGTGCGATCATCACGATGACCCCCGGCACCCTCTCGGCCGATTTGTCCGAACGGCGCACGCAATTGAGAATTCATGTGCTGAATCTGGACGATGCCGACGCCCTGATCGAAGAGATCCGACGCCGCTACGAAGACCCGATCCTGGAGCTGTTCCGATGATCGACACCGCCATCCCGATTTCACTGGGTCTGTTTGCGCTCGCCATGGTGCTGACCTTCTTGCGACTGATGCAGGGCCCGGATGTACTCGACCGCATTCTCGCGCTCGACACCCTGTACACACTCGCGCTGGCGGTGGTGATCGTTCTGGGCATCCTGTTTCGGACAGATGTTTTTTTCGAGGTGGCGCTGGTGATGGCCTTGCTCGGATTCGTCGCAACCGTGGTCGCGGTCCGTTATGTCAGCCGCGGCGATGTGATCGAGGCTGACCCACCGGCAGACTCCCATGGGCACTGAAGCGGCAGTGATTCAGGCAGTCCGTGAACTGCCGGCCTGGCTCGATGCGGCCGCCAGCCTGCTGCTGGTCGGCGGTGCAGCATTCGCCCTGGTGGGCTCGATTGGACTGCTCAGACTGCGTGATTTCGCGATGCGCCTGCATGCGCCGACCAAAGCCAGCACGATGGGCGTTGGAGGCGCGCTGCTGGCGTCGATGATCTGCTTCGGCTGGCAGGAGGGTCGGCTGCCGGTCCATGAACTGCTGATCACGCTGTTC
This sequence comes from uncultured Burkholderiales bacterium, assembly GCA_903923345.1. Classification (GTDB taxonomy): domain Bacteria; phylum Pseudomonadota; class Gammaproteobacteria; order Burkholderiales; family Burkholderiaceae_E; genus UBA4615. The sequence goes on from CAIXXI010000213.1 coordinate 7,608, forward strand.
GTGTTCGTGACCGCGCCGGTGTCGGCGCACCTGTTGATCAGAGCCGCTCTGGAGCGGGTTCGGTCGTCCACAGCCGCGAGTGGCGCGGCACTCCCGCCAGCAGGAACGCCATCTGATCGGCCAGAATCCTGCGGTTCGCCAGAATGAAGGCCTCGTGCCGATTGGGCACATAGGGCACATAGAGCAGCGGCATGTTGGCTGACTCGGGCGTGCGATTGCCCTTGCGCTGATTGCAGGACCGGCACGCGGCCACGACGTTTTGCCAGACCGTCGCGCCGCCTCTGGAGCTGGGCGTGACATGTTCCATCTCGAGGGCACTGCTGGAAAACTTGCCGCCGCAATACGCGCAGATATGCCGGTCGCGCGCGAAGATCATCGCCCGACTCAGAGGGACCCGATCTTCGCCACCACGAAACTTCCAGCGGGGGCCGTCGATGGCGATAATCGCCGCGATTTCGAGTGTGGACTGGCGCCCGTGCATGCGGCTGATGCCACCATGCAGCACCGTGCGCTCGGTGCCGAGTTCCCAGCGCACCTTGCCACTGGCGTAGTAGCTGGCGGCCGATTCATGGTCGATCCACCTGACCGGAGTTCCGGCAACGTCGAGGGCAAGCACATCATGCATGGGATCATTCGCTTTGAGTCAGCCTCGAAGAGGCATCATACCTGCTGTCGGGCCGTTCCTTTGGCGTCTGCGGCATGACTCGGCGCACCCGACTTCCTCTGCTGGATAACATACCGTGATGAAGCTTCCAAGACTCCTGCTGCTGGCCACCGGTGGCACGATCGCCGGCGCGGCTGCCTCGGCCGTTCAGACCCAGGGCTATCAGCCGGGAGCGGTGCCGGTTGAGCGCCTGGTGGCCGCCGTGCCCGAACTGGCCGGCGTCGCTCAGATCCAGGCTGAGCAGGTCTATGCCATCGGCAGTCAGCACATGAGCGCGACAAACTGGCTCGGCCTGGCCGCTCGGATCCAGCTTGCGATGGCGGATCCACAGCTCGATGGCATCGTGATCACCCATGGCACCGACACCAT
>CAIXXI010000214.1 GCA_903923345.1 uncultured Burkholderiales bacterium
AACCTGTCTGGCAAGTGGTTCAATGTGGTGTCGTACGGGCTCGATGCCAAGGAAGCCATCGACTACGACGCAATGGAAGCCAAGGCGCGCGAATCCCGCCCCAAGCTGATCATTGCCGGCGCTTCGGCTTATTCGCTGCACATCGATTTCGAACGCTTTGCCCGCGTGGCAAAAGAGATCGGTGCGATCTTCATGGTCGACATGGCGCACTACTCCGGTCTGATTGCTGCCGGCGTCTATCCGAACCCGGTGCCCCATGCTGATGTGGTGACCTCCACCACGCACAAGAGCCTGCGCGGTCCGCGAGGCGGCATCATTCTGATGAAGGCCGAGCACGAGAAGGCTATCAACTCGGCGGTGTTCCCCGGTCTGCAGGGCGGCCCGCTGATGCATGTGATCGCCGCCAAAGCGGTGGCCTTTCATGAGGCGCTGCAGCCTTCGTTCAAGGTCTATCAGCAGCAGGTGATTGCCAATGCCCACGCGCTGGCGCAGGCCCTGATCGGGCGCGGATTGCGCATCGTCTCGGGCGGCACGCAGAGCCACGTCATGCTCGTCGATCTGCGGCCCAAGCAGATCACCGGCAAGGAAGCCGAACTGGTGCTGGGGCAGGCCCACATCACGGTCAACAAGAATTCGATCCCCAACGATCCGGAAAAGGCAATGGTCACCAGTGGGGTGCGCCTGGGCTCGCCTGCAATGACCACGCGCGGCTTCAAGGAGTCCGAAGCCGCACAGGTCGGCAACCTGATCGCGGATGTGCTCGATGCGCCGCGTGATCCGGCCAATATCGAGCGGGTACGGGCCAAAGTATCGGCCCTGACCGCAGCGTTTCCGGTCTATCGCTGATTGCCTGCAGCGCACGGGCTCGTGCTGAACTGATTCGAGCGGCCCATGCGCTGTCCCTTTTGCGATCACGCCGAGACGCCGGTCGTCGAGACTCGCGATGCCGAGGACGGTGCGGCACTGCGGCGGCGTCGCCGCTGTGCTCAATGCGACAAGCGCTTCACGACCTACGAACGCATCGAACTGTCGTTGCCGGCCGTCGTCAAGAAAAATGGTGTTCGTGCTGAATACGATCGGCGCAAGCTGAGGGCCTCGCTGGCCCTGGCGCTTCGCAAGCGCCCAGTCACCTCTGAGGCGGTCGACGCCGCGATCGGTCGCATCGAAGAAAAATTGCTGTCCCTGGCGACCCGCGAGGTGACCAGTGAAGGCATCGGTGAGCTGGTCATGCGCGAACTGCGCAAGATCGACAAGATCGGCTACGTGCGCTTCGCCTCGGTGTATCGCAAGTTCGAGGATGTCGACGAATTCGCCGACGCAATCGAGGAAGTGCAGCCCAGGCGGCGCACCCGAGGCAACTGAGATGTTTACCCCGGACGATCATCGCTTCATGAGTCGAGCGCTTGAGCTCGCCGGCGAAGGGCTGTTCAGCACCACGCCCAATCCGCGCGTGGGTTGCGTGATCGTGAAAGACGGCCTGATCGTCGGCGAAGGCTGGCATCGGCGGGCCGGCGAGCCGCATGCCGAGGTGTTGGCGCTGGCGCAGGCCGCGCATCAGGCTGCGGGCGCAACCGCCTATGTGACGCTCGAGCCCTGCAGCCATTTCGGACGCACGCCACCCTGCGCTGATGCGCTGGTCGGGGCACGCGTGGCACGGGTCGTGGCGGCAATGGAGGATCCGAATCCATCGGTCAATGGGCGGGGGCTCGATCGCCTGCGCGCAGTCGGCATCGATGTGCGATGCGGCCTGCTGCGCCAGGAGGCGATCGAACTGAACATCGGCTTCGTCTCCCGGATGACGCGCGGGCGCCCCTGGGTGCGAGCGAAGATGGCCACCTCGCTGGATGGCCTGAGCGCCTTGCCCGATGGTCGCAGCCAATGGATCACCGGCGAAGCAGCCCGCGCCGATGGCCATGCCTGGCGGGCACGGGCCTGCGCGATCCTGACTGGCATCGGCACTGTGCGTGACGACGACCCGCAACTCACTGTGCGCGGTATCGCGACGTCTCGCCAACCCATCAAGGTGCTGGTCGATTCGCGCCTTGAAATCGACCTCAATGCCCGCTTGATCGCGGGCGCCCCGCTGTGGATCGCCTGTGCGGTCGATCAACCCGACAAGGCCCGCGAGTTGCTTGATCGCGGCTGCGAGCTGATTCACCTGCCCAATGGCAGCGGCAAGGTCGACCTTGGCGAACTGATGGCTGAGCTGGGGCGTCGTGGTCTCAACGAGCTGCATGCCGAGGCGGGCCCCAAGCTCGCTGGCTCGCTGCTGCGAGAAGGCCTGGTCGACGAGCTTCTGATGTACGTGGCGCCTGGATTGCTGGGCAAGGGCCTGGCCGCTTTTGATTTGGACGCGCCGGCCAGCCTGGACGAGCGCATGCAACTGCATTTCACCGGCGTCGAGCGGATCGGGCCGGACCTTCGCCTGCTGGCCCGATTCTCGGGTCGCGGACTGCCCACCTGATCGAGGAGTTGATCCATGTTTACCGGCATCGTGGCCGCCATTGGCCGAATCGAAACCATTGAGTCACTCGGCGAAGGCGCGGGCCTGCGCCTGACGATCGATGCGGGACGGCTTGACCTCTCCGATGTGGGCATTGGCGATTCGATCGCCATCCAGGGCGCCTGTATGACCGCGGTGACCATCGAGGGCAATCGGTTCAAGGTCGAAGTGTCCCGGGAGAGCCTGGACAAGACGGCCGGGCTTTCAATGCCCGGCGAGGTCAACCTGGAAAAGGCGCTGCGACTGTCAGACCGGCTCGGTGGCCATCTGGTGAGCGGGCATGTCGACGGCCTGGGCGAGGTGGTGGTCTTCGAGCCGGTGGGCGAATCATGGCGACTCGATATTCGCGTGCCGGCATCCATTGCCAAATACCTGGCCTACAAGGGCTCGGTGACCGTCAACGGCACCAGCCTCACGGTCAACAGCGTGGCGGATCAAGCCTCACGCGATTGCATCATCAGCATCAACCTGATTCCGCACACCATCGAGATGACCACGCTTAAACACCTGGCGAAAGGCACGCAGGTCAATCTGGAAATCGATCTGATTGCGCGCTATGTCGAGCGGATGCTGCATGACGGTGTTCAGCCGCCAAAGGGCTGACCGCAGCGCGGGTTTGATCGCGCGGCTCAGACCTTGGAGGGCAGCGCGCCGATTCGCTTGCGTGCAATGCCCTGCAGCGAGTTGCGAATCCGCACGTAATTGATCACCTCTTCCGCAGGCATGGGTTTGGCGACGTAATAGCCCTGGATTTCGTCGCAACCCATGGCCGACAGTCCGCGCAGCTCGCCCACC